>CAYNVK010000023.1:14370-15803 GCA_964400395.1 uncultured Lentimicrobiaceae bacterium
TGGGGTTGTGGGATGTTGGATGTGGGATGTTGGATGTGGGATTGCGGATTGCGGATTGTAGAATTCAGATTGCGGATTGAGGATTGGGGAATTGGGATGTTTGCTGTGGGAAAGCGGGTATGCAGTGTGTTTGAAACAAAAAAAAAGAGCCTTGCGGCTCAACGGTTTAACTATCGAAAATATCGGGCAACTGCATGCGGAGCATGGTCATTTTAAGGATTTCCCCCCTTTGGTAATCGTTATAAACACTCCAGTTGGCAATTTCATCCAGCTTACGGAAACAGCCCACACATTTCCCCTTATGATCGAGGGTACAAACACCCCTGCATGGCGATTTCACCCCGTTGCCGTTTTCCTCTTGCTTGTGTAACATAACGCTTTGTTTATGGTGTAGAACGAATTATTTTCTAAAAAGTTCACAAAGAAACATTAATTCAGGAAAAGTAAAAATATTTTGGCTGCAAAAGCCTGAGCCATTTACTGAATTAAGTGAAAATAATGTACTTTTAACCTTATATTAAATAATCGGATATGCTTGTTAAAACATTAGGTTGTGCTATTCAGGGAATTTCGGCTACAGTTATTACTATTGAAGTGAACGTGGACCAGGGGATTCAGTTCTCGATGGTGGGCCTGCCCGACAATGCAGTGAAAGAAAGCCATCAGCGGATTGAGGCAGCACTGGTAAATATAGGGTACAAGTTTCCCCGCAAAAAAATTATTATCAATATGGCTCCGGCCGATATCCGCAAAGAAGGATCTTCGTACGATCTGCCGATCGCCATTGGACTGCTTGCCGCATCCGAACAACTGCAAACCGATTTGCTCGAAAAATATATCATCATGGGCGAACTTTCGCTCGATGGCAGCCTTCAGCCCATCAAAGGTGCGTTACCCATAGCCATCGAAGCCCGCGATAACGGATTTAAAGGTTTTATACTTCCGGCTGTAAACGCCCGCGAAGCCGCCATTGTAAACGACCTTGAAGTTTATGGCGTTGAAACGCTTAACGATGTTATTCAGTTTTTGGAAGGGAGCCTGCATCTTGAACCTGTCATTATTAATACCCGCGAAGAGTTTTATTCGCACCTCGATAATTACGAATTTGATTTCAGCGATGTAAAAGGCCAGGAAAATATTAAACGGGCACTCGAAATTGCGGCCAGCGGAGGTCATAATGTAATTCTTATTGGTCCGCCAGGTGCCGGTAAAACGATGCTTGCCAAGCGGTTGCCATCCATTCTGCCCCCGCTGAACCTGCACGAAGCCCTCGAAACCACCAAAATTCACTCGGTGGCCGGGAAAATGGAACGGGAATCGTCGCTGATCAGCATCAGGCCATTCCGCAGCCCGCACCACACCATCAGTGATGTAGCACTCGTTGGTGGTGGTGGCAACCCTCAACCCGGCGAAATTTCGCTGGCCAACAACGG
>CAYNVK010000024.1:0-1194 GCA_964400395.1 uncultured Lentimicrobiaceae bacterium
TTGGATAACCATCGGCAGGAACTCTGATATAAGAACCCTCGCTGCCATCAAAATAATAAGCCTTATCATTTATACCAAAGCGATCTGGGGTTAAAGTTACCCCACTGCCAATATATGTTGGATTATTTTTGAAACCGCTTTCATCATTGGCATTGCCATTAAAGGGATAATATGCAACCAGGCCAACAGGGGGTTCAGCCCTTTGCCTTTGCATCGAAACTTGACCCGACACCCAGGTGCCAGCCAAAACCAGGAATACTAAAAGTAAAGACTTATTCATATTGTAGAGTTTTGAGTTAAATGATTTCATGTCTGATTCCATGTATTTTAAAAATGTTAAAAGCAAAAAATAAAAATCTGTTTGCTTTACGCTTAACGCTCAGATTGACAAACTGAAAACCATGTTTGAACACTTAAATTAAAGTCTTATGAACATAAAGTAAATATAATCCAAAATATTGAAAATGATTTCAAACTATAAAAAAAATCTTATTAGGTTGTACCTTTGGCGCTTCATTGTAATATCCGGCAATGGAATAATTCCGGATATATTGTTTTATAATATCAGGATTACCTTTAAACCCGATAAACTATGCCAAAACCAAAAAATATAGCCCTGGTGGCTCACGACAACTGTAAAAAAGACCTGGTTGAATGGGTTCAATGGAACTGGGCCAACCTGAAAGATCATAAACTGGTGTGCACCGGAACTACCGGCCGGCTGGTTGCCGAAGCGCTTGCTTCGCGCATGCACGAGGACCAGCTGGAAGACCTGAAAATTATCAAGCTCAAATCAGGCCCATTTGGTGGCGATCAGCAACTGGGTGCCATGATTGCCGAAGGTAAAATTGATATCCTCATATTTTTCTGGGATCCCATGCAGCCCCACCCGCACGAAGTGGATGTGAAGGCACTGGAGCGCATTTCGGTGCTGTACAACATCCCGGTTGCCTGCAACCGGTCGACAGCGGATTTTATTATTTCGTCGAAGTTGTTTAAAACCGATTACGAAATCATAGCCACCGATTATTCGTGGTACACAAACCGGAAGATTACCCTCTGAAATTGAAAGCCGTAAGTTCGTAATCTGAATCCTGCCATGGCTAAACTGTAAGCGCAGCGATGAAGGATGAGCTTTTAAACTAAGATTATAACTGAATTGCAACATTCCTTGTAATTTCCTGTCGAACACAG
>CAYNVK010000024.1:1294-15636 GCA_964400395.1 uncultured Lentimicrobiaceae bacterium
TCCGACTTCCAACTTCCGTCTTCCTCATTCCAGCCAAATCCGTATCTTTACACATCCAAAACAACCACTGTGGAAAAACTTTTTCTGTTAGACGGCATGGCGCTCATATACCGGGCGTTTTTTGCCATGCAGCGCACCCCGCGATACAACTCCAAAGGCTTGAATACTTCGGCCATCATGGGGTTTGCAAACACTTTATACGAGTTGCTAAAAAATGAGAAACCTACCCACATTGGCGTGGCTTTCGATACGCATGCTCCCACAGCGCGCCATACCGATTTTGTGCAATACAAAGCCAACCGGCAGGCCATGCCCGAGGATCTGGCTGCTTCTATTCCTTACATCAAAGAACTGATCAGGGCCTTTAATATTCCTACTCTTTATGTAGATGGATACGAGGCCGACGATGTGATTGGCACCCTGGCCAAGGAAGCAGAGCAAGCCGGCTACCAGGTGTATATGGTAACCCCCGATAAGGATTTCGGCCAGTTGGTAAGCGAAAATATTTTCATGTACAAGCCCGCCAAGGCCGGCGAAAAGCCGGTGATCATGGGTGTGCCCGAAGTTTGCGAAAAATTTGGCATAAAGCACCCGCTGCAGGTTATTGATTTCCTGGGGATGATGGGCGATGCTGCCGATAATATTCCCGGAATACCCGGGGTAGGGGAAGTAACGGCCAAAAAACTGCTGGCTGAGTTTAACTCGGTGGAGGAATTACTTGAAAAAGCTGACACCATTAAAAACGACACCCTGCGCAATAAAGTTCTGAACGGGCGCGAATCGGCCATCATATCTAAACAACTGGCCACCATTATACTGGATGTGCCCATTGAGTTTAACGAGGATAAACTTCACCTCGATCCGCCGGATGTTGAAAGATTAAAAGCCCTGCTCGACGAACTTGAATTCCGCACATTTGCGCAACGGGTATTTACAGATTTATCGCTGAACCCGGGCGGAATCCAGACTGCATCACCTGCAAAAACAGCTGCGGTAAAAGCAACCGCTCCGGCAGGGATCGGCGACTTATTCAGCATTGCCGACGTGCCGGTTGAAACCGCTGCCAGCGCCTATAAAACCATCAAAGATACACCTCACCTTTACCGTGCAGCTACTGATGAGCCCGACCTGAAAGAATTAATTTCGGAACTTGAGTCGGCAGGCATGTTTTGTTTCGATACCGAAACTACCAGCCTCGATACGGTGGTTGCTGAGTTGGTTGGTATGTCGTTTGCTACCCGGCCCGGAAAAGCCTGGTATGTGCCCGTGCCCGAAAACCGCGATGAGGCCCTGGCGCTTGTTGCCCGTTTTAAACCTGCATTCAGCAACCCGGCTATAGGCAAAACAGCCCAGAATATGAAGTTCGATGTTGCAGTGCTGGGAAATTATGGCATTGAAATTGCCGGGCCTACTTTCGATACCATGCTGGCCCATTACCTGATTGAACCCGATATGCGCCACAACATGGACCTCCTGGCGCAAACCTACCTGGAATATTCGCCGGTAAGCATAGAAACCCTTATCGGGAAAAAAGGCAAAGGACAAACTACCATGCGCGATGTTCCGCTTGAAGAAATTAAAGAATATGCTGCCGAAGATGCTGATGTTACCCTGCAACTGCGCACTATACTTGAACCTAAACTGAGAGAAACAGAAACGTTGAAAATATTCAACGAAATAGAAATGCCGCTTGTTCCGGTGCTGGCAGGTATGGAAGCCGCAGGTGTAAAACTTGATTCGCAGGCGTTAAATGACTTTTCGAAAGAGCTGCACCAGGAAATTATTAAAGTGCAGGAAGAAATTTGGCAGCATGCCGGTGCCGATTTTAATATAGCCTCGCCCAAGCAACTGGGTGAAATACTTTTCGACCGGTTAAAAATTGATGACAAGCCCAAGAAAACCGCTACCAAGCAATACCAGACCGGCGAGGACGTGCTCCAGAAACTGGTACATAAACACCCGATTGTGCAACTTGTGCTCGATTTTCGTGGGCTTACCAAGCTAAAATCAACCTATGTGGATACTCTGCCTTTGCTGGTTAACCCGCTTACCGGTCGCATCCATACCAGTTATAACCAGGCTGTTGCAGCTACCGGCCGGTTGAGTTCCACCAATCCCAACCTGCAAAATATCCCGATCCGCACCGAGCGGGGCCGCGAAATCCGGAAAGCCTTTGTTCCCCGTAACGAAGAATATACCTTGCTTTCGGCCGACTATTCGCAGATTGAGTTGCGGATTATTGCATCCATCAGCAACGATGAAGCCATGAAAGATGCCTTCCGCAAAGGGCTTGATATACATACGGCTACGGCAGCCAATATTTATAAAGTTCCACTCGACCAGGTGGATCGTGATATGCGCCGTAATGCTAAATCAGTGAATTTCGGTATCGTTTATGGTATATCAGCATTTGGGCTGAGCGAAAACCTGGGCATTCCCCGCAAGGAAGCTGCCGAAATTATCGACCAGTATTTCGCCACTTTCCCAGGTATAAAGAGATACATGGACAGCACCATGGCATCGGCCCGCGAAAAAGGATATGTAGAAACACTGATGGGGCGCCGCCGTATAATCCGCGATATAAATTCGGCCAACGGCGTAATGCGAGGTTTTGCCGAACGAAACGCCATAAATGCACCCATACAGGGCTCAGCCGCCGATATGATCAAAATTGCCATGATCAATATTCACAACGAATTCAGGAAACAGGCACTGAAAAGTAAAATGACCATGCAGGTGCACGACGAATTGGTTTTCGATGTGTACAAACCCGAAACGGAGCAAGTGAAACAAATTGTGGGTGATTTGATGCGTACTGCTTTACCGCTCGAAATTCCGGTGGAGGTGGAAATGAATACCGGCGATAACTGGCTGGCAGCGCATTAATTTATCCATTCGCTTCCTGCCAAAGTATCCTGGTCATGTAACAGAAAATCAATCAGGTTATACCATTGTATGCCATTCCGATTCTGATCCAGGAACTTATCGAGCGATAAAACAATTTTTGGATAATTGTCGTTTATCTTTTCCAGGGCTCCGAATTCCCGATCCACAGTTTTTTGATCAGCAAGCAAATAAGCTACCTGAATATACAATTGCTGGTTGTTTTTAGTAGCAATAAAGTCTATTTCGTATTCATTTAATTTTCCGATACTTACTTTAAAACCTCTGGCACAAAGTTCCAGAAAAACTATATTTTCGAGATGTCCTGAAATGTCGTTCATTTTAAAGCCCAACATGCTGTGTTTTAATCCGATATCGCCTGCATAATATTTTTCATAAATTTCGAGCAGCCTTTTCCCTTTTATATCGAACCGGTTTACTTTGTGAAAAATAAATGCTGAGCTAAGCATACTCAGGTAATTTTGTACCGTATCAACCGAACCTTTAATTTTTTGAGATTTCAGGAAGTCCGAAATCTTTTTTGATGATGTAATGTTTCCGCAATTGCTGGCTGTGAATCGGGATATTCGCTCCAGTAAAGCTACATCCCTGAGGCCATTCCTGCCAACAACATCTTTTAGCAGGATAGTGTCGTAAATGGATGATACATATTGCTCAATAACCTCATCGTCGTTTTCCATATGATGAATTCCCGGAAATCCGCCCTGTTTCATAAATAATCCGAATTCGGTTTCAATTTTCTCAGGTTCGGATATGTTGCGGAATTTCAGAAATTCGGAAAAAGTAAGGGTAAACATTTTTATCTCTATATATCGTCCCGAGATATAGGTTGCCAGTTCAGAGGAAAGCATTCGGGAGTTGGACCCGGTAATATACAAATCGGCTGTATTATCAGTCAGAAAACCTGAAAGTGCTTTTTCCCAGCCATCTATTTCCTGAACTTCATCAACAAACAAATATTTATTTCCACTCACATTTTTAAAATAAGTGTTTACATATTCGGCAAGTTGCAGGTAATTCCTGAGCGAATCGAATTGCAGCGAATCTTTATTTATAATCAGGATTCTGTTTGGCTCAATTCCTTTTTCAATAAGAAATGCATAAATAAGCTTCAGAAATGTGCTTTTCCCGCAGCGCCGGATTCCTGTAATTACTTTAATAACCGGTTTGTCAATAAAAGGCAGTATCTGCTTCAGGTATCTTTCACGTTTTATCATAAACATCAGGTTATAGTTGTATAAATACAAAGATAAACAAAAAGATTCGATTATGATCTAAAGTTTTATTAATTTGCTAATTCCTCATCTTAAAAGACATCTGTTTTTGTTTTGACTGGAAAAATGAAATTTTCAAAGCCGCATTACCATGCAGCTGCACGCCGAATTGGTTTTCGATGTGTACAAACCCGAAACGGAGCAAGTGAAACAAATTGTGGGTGATTTGATGCGTACTGCTTTACCGCTCGAAATTCCGGTGGAGGTGGAAATGAATACCGGCGATAACTGGCTGGCAGCGCATTAATAAAATGTATAGCTTTGATTTATAAACAGGTCATCCGCAGGCTGATCAGCTGCTTGCCATGCCTGCAAAAGGTTCCCGGAACAAGGTAAATGCCGGCTGAACTGATACTTTCTTTGCACTGAGTTTCTCAGTAAAAATACCATACAGGATTTGTGGGAGGTTTTCGGAGGTGATGTCCGGTTTTGGAATATACAACAACGGGTTGCGTGCCGAAGTTATACGGTTGTTCTGCGACAGCTCATTTTCTGCCATCACTATAATCCGGGTGTCAGGCCGTGTCATCTGTATGTTTTTAATGATATCGACCCCGTTGATATTGCATTGACTTTCGTCGATAATAATAACTTCGGGCTTTTCATCGTAAACCTTTATGGCACATTCAATTCCGTTTTCAGCATATCCTATGGAATCGAAACCAGCTTTCAGCAGCATTTCTTTAACTACCGAAGCATGAAAGCGATTATTATCAACCAAAAGGATAAACATGAAGAAAAGTTTTGTTACACAGTTGCAAATTCTGTACCGTTTATTTATAGCTGTGTATTTCAGGTATTTGTAAGTTTGATGGTAGCCGGTCTTGTTTCAAATTGAGATAAATGAATCAATTTGAAGATTAATTGTTACATTTGATAACAAATTCTCTGTATGAGCGCCGCCCTAATTTTTGTTGTTGAAGATGATACCTGGTATGCCGACCTGCTGGAGTATAATCTCAAATTAAATCCTGATTATGAAGTGGAGAAATTTTCGACAGCCGAAGATTGCTTCAAGAACCTTTACAAGATGCCCATGGCGATTACACTCGATTTTTCGCTGCCGGGTTGCACGGGCGGCGAGGCCCTGGCGAAAATAAAAAAGAAGAATCCTTCAATTCCTGTTATCATGATTTCGGGGCAGGAAGATATCACCACGGCCATCGACCTGTTGAAAGAAGGAGCCTATGATTACATTGTGAAAAACGATGATGCTCCCAAGAGGTTGTGGCGAGCACTCACCAACATACAGGAAAACCACCAGTTAAGGGAGGAAAACAAAAACCTGAAAGAAGCTGTTACTGAAAAATATGCTTTTTCGAACCTTATTATCGGGCAGTGCCCACCTATAAAAGCTGTATTCGCGTTGATGCAGAAGGCACTGAACAACAATATCAGTGTTTCTGTGTACGGTGAAACCGGAACAGGTAAGGATTTAATTGCTAAGGCATTACACTATAATTCGAACCGGGCTAATAATCCTTTTGTTGCCATAAATGTGAGCGCTATCCCGGCCGACCTGATTGAAAGCGAGTTGTTCGGGCACGAGAAAGGCGCTTTTACCGGAGCTATTGCCCAGCGCACCGGTAAGTTCGAAGAAGCCAACAACGGAACCTTGTTCCTCGACGAAATTTCCGAAATGGATCTGAACATGCAGAGCAAAATGTTGCGTGTATTGCAGGAGCGTGAGATCATCAGGGTGGGATCGAACAAGGTAGTAAAAATTGATGTGCGCATTATTACAGCTTCCAATAAGGACCTGGCTGCCCTGGTGAAGGAGGGAAGCTTCCGGATGGATTTGTACTACCGGCTTATGGGTTTGCCTATTAACCTGCCACCACTGCGCGAAAGAGGCAGCGATATTCTGCTGCTGGCCAATTATTTTGTAAAGATGTTCTGCAAGGAAAACCGCATGCCACTTAAGACTTTATCATCGCAGGCGCAGAAAAAAATTCTTTCGTACCGGTTCCCGGGTAATATTCGTGAATTGAAATCCATCATCGAACTGTCGGTTATACTCTCTGAAGGGGATACAATAATGCCCGACGATCTGCAGATACAATCGGCGCAGGAAACCAGCAATATTTTCGACCAGGAACTTACAATGGAGGAATACAATGTAAAAATACTTGCCCATTTCCTGAAATTATACAACAAAAATGCCATACAGGTTGCCAACAAGCTGGACATCAGCAGGGCCACCGTATACAGGATGATTAGTAAATATAACCTCTAAGCTGAATGGGTTTTCGATGAAAAGCTCTGGCACCATGCGCGACCGGAGCTTTTTTTATGCAATATTTCTTGCAAACCGGGTATTACTTTTTTGTGCCACGAACATTAATAAATGTCGGGGAGCATACTGTCCGCATGTTATCAGGTCTTTTTCGGATTCTGTAACACCGGGCTCATCACCGAAAAAACACCTGTCCTTACTCATGGCAAACTCAATGGAACTGAACAGCAACACAGATGGACTTTTGCTTAGCTTATCGCTAACTATCGGATCAAGTGCCGGTAGCGAGCTGCTGAGTAAGGCGCTTCCGGGCCTGGTTGCTGACCTGAAGTGTGATGCCATTGTATTTAAATACGCCACCGAAACCGGCGCTTCCCTGAAATTTGCCGAAGGATTTACCGATGCCGACCTGCAAAACCTGCAACAGCAAGTTAACGGGCTGTTAGCGGAAGTATCGGCCAGAAGTCCTTTTGCGGTTATAAATTTTAATAATCATTTCTTACATGTATTCCTGCTGGAAGGCTACGGCTTATTGCTGATGCGATACCAACAACTTCCGGAGCCCGCATTTATACAGAAATTTTTACCCTTAGTAACGCTCCTGTCCAAGGCACTTTGCCTTTCCGAAAAAATGGTACAGTTGCAACAGGAAAACGAAAAGTACTGCCACGAACATAGAATGTTTCATGACATCATTCAAAATATTCCTGATCCTGTTTATGTAAAAGATAATGAAGGAAGAAAAATATTTTTGAATAAAGCTGAAGCCAGACTCCTGGGGAAAGATGATATAACCGAAGTACTTGGTAAAAAAGATTCGGATTTTTACCCCGAAGAGATAGCCCGAAAAACTGAAGAAGAAGATAAGGCTATCATTAAATCAGGTAAGCCATTAATACATCGCGATGGTAAGCTTACCACGCAACATGGCAAACAATTGTGGCTGCAGGGAACCAAGATCCCGCATTTCGACGAAAAAGGAAATGTGTCGGGTATTATTGGTATAAGTAACGATATCTCCGAACGTAAAGAAACTGAGGAAAAGTTAAAAAAACTTCTGGTCCTTCAAAACCTGCTTACCCACCTGGCAACTGAATTTATCAATATGCCGGTTGAGAACAGCAACGAAGCGATAAACCGCCTGCTTACTGCTATTGGCGAAGGAAACGATACTGACCGTGTTTTTGTTTTCGATTACGATTTTGCAAACGGTTTTATGACTAACACCTATGAGTGGTGTGGTAAAGATGTTTCGCACGAAAAGGCAAACCTGCAACATATCCCCACCCGGTTTTTATCAGCATGGGTAGATGCGCATAAAAAAGGAGAAATGTATAGCATTGAGGATGTAAGTAAGCTTGAAAAAACTGATCCCCAGTATGCTATCCTCAGGTTACAGGGAATTAAATCATTTACCAGCATCCCATTAATGCTGCATGGCGAATGTTTTGGTTTTGTTGGTTTTAATACGGTAAAAACTGTTAAACAATGGAGCACAGGCGAAATTATTTTCCTGCAGGTGCTGGCCGACCTGCTGTGCAACGTTACCGACCGCAAGCGCAAGGAGGAAGCACTGCGTAATCGTGAAGCTTCTTTAAAAGCAATTTTCAATAATGTGCCTTTCCAGATGTGGCTGAAAGATGCTGATAGCAAGTATATTGCCGTTAACCAGCCTTTCATGGACTACTTTAGTATTACATCGGAAGAGGAAATTGTTGGCCGCGATGCCATGGATATATGGCATAATGAAGTGGGTCAGCATTTTATGGAACAGGATAAGCTGGTGATGCAACAGCGCAATATCAGCAGTGTGGAAGAACTCCTCGATTTTAAACATAAGTCGGTATGGTTCGAGATTTTCCGGGCACCTATCGTGGATCAGAATGGACAAATATTGGGTACTACCGGTATTGCCAGGGATATAACCAGCCGCAAACAGGCCGATAAAGCCCTGCAGCAGGCCGTTGAAACTGCCCAGGCAGCAACCGAAGCCAAGAGTAAATACCTGGCCATCATGAGCCACGAGATCAGGAACCCGCTGAATGCCGTGGTTGGCATGGTACGTATGCTGTACGAAGCTGGTATTGAAGGTCCGAACCGCAAACTGGTCGAAAATATTAAAACATCGTCGGATCATCTGCTGATGATTGTGAACGACATACTCGATTTCTCTAAAATTGAGGCAGGTGACATGGTTCTCGAACAGGCAAATTTCAGCATTCACGATGTGGTTAAAAGGGTGTTCAACTCGCATGTTTATATTGCCAACGATAAAAAAATTGACCTGAACTTTACTATTGACGAAAAAATAGTTAAAACCCATATTGGCGATCCGCTCAGGCTTCAGCAGGTGTTGAGTAACCTGTTAAGTAATGCTATTAAATTTACACCCCAGGGCCGCATTGATATCCGCTGCGAACTGCTGGGCAGCAATGGCCAAAATGACCGTCTCCGTTTCGAAGTAATTGATACCGGTATCGGTATTAGTGCCGAAAGACAGCAGCTGATTTTTGAAAGCTTTAAGCAGGAGGACAGTACTATTTCGAGAACCTATGGGGGTTCAGGCCTCGGGTTGGCCATCAGCAAACAGATTGTAGAGCTTATGGGTGGTGAGCTAAAAGTTGAAAGCGCTAAAAACGAAGGAAGCCGTTTCCATTTTACAATAAATTTACCAGCTGCTGAAGGCAGTTCAACGCAAAGCGCCATGGTTCAGCAAAATAACGGGGATATTTCCCTTAGCGGTTATACGGTTTTGCTGGTTGAAGACAACAAGCTTAACCAGGTGTTAGCTACTACCATTATCGAGAAATGGGGAGCCCGGGTAGTTGTGGCCGGCAACGGACAACAGGCACTGGATATGCTGGCAACAGACACCTTTGATATTATCCTTATGGATATCCAGATGCCGGTAATGGATGGTATGACAGCCAGCAGGCTCATACGCGAAAAGCTCAAAATCACCACGCCCATCCTCGCACTTTCGGCCAACGTAATTAAAGGGATTGTTGAAAAATGCCAGGAAGCTGGAATGCAAGGTTATATTTCAAAACCATTCGATTCGGACGACCTGTACCGGAAGATAGTACTTCATGCCCCGAAAACCGGCAGTACTGTCGAAAAACCCGAAGAAATACTTGAGCCTGACCTGGTGCTGGCTGATGTATCGCGCCTTGAAAAAATGATAGGTTCCGATCCCGAACAGCTCAACATCATGATTAATAAATTTCTGATGATTACGCCTTCGTACCTGGCGGAGTTAAATGATGCCCTGGCTTTAAACGATATTGACGCTGTGGCTGCAGCCGCCCATAAAATAAAATCGAGTATTGACCTGGTATCAGCCCCGGTATTGCGCGAATTAATACTTTTCATCAACCATAACAGCCGAAACGGAGGCAGCATCAGCGAAGTGAGTCCGCTGATCAGGAAATTCAATGTTTATTATAAGCTGCTCGAAAAACAACTACGCCAGGAAATAAGTACCGGCAAAGTTTTCCATAAAGTAGGTTAGGCTTCTGTTTCAACAGGAATTTGGTTCCTGGCTTCAATACGTATTTTACGGTATAACAGAAGCATGAAAAACAGGCTTAGGATGAAAAATATGGTTATGGCCAGCACCGAATAACGCATGCTCCCCGTAAGCGCTTCCATAAATCCAAAACTGAAAGTCCCTGCTACGGTGGCCAGTTTCTCCATTACATCGTAAAAACTGAAAAAGGAAGTGTGGTCGGTGGTATCGGCAGGCAGCATTTTTGAATAGGTACTTCGCGCAAGCGATTGCGACCCGCCCATTACGATTCCTATAAAAAACGCAGCAATTACAAATTCAGTAGTACTCGAAATAAAGTAAGCCCCGATGCAAATCAATGTCCAGGCTACGATGGTAATCATAAGCGCCTGAAGGTTCCCCAGTTTCTCCGAAATACGTGCAAACATCCATGCTCCGGCCATGCCTACCAATTGTATTACCAATATGGTTGGAATAAGCACATCCTCTTTAAGCCCTATTTCTTTTTCACCATAAGTAGCAGCCATAAACATGGTGGTAAGCACGCCCATCATCAGGAAGAAAAACCCGGTGAGATAAAGGCTGAATTTGTACGATTTGTTAATCTGTACAAAAACCCTGCGCAACTCTTTGTAACCGTTACTCAGCACCGATTCACGTTTCATCCTTTTACGGAACGTGTATTTGGGAAGTCGGCTGAAGGTAATCTGCGAAAACCCGATCCACCATATAAATACAGTAACAAACGAAATCCGCGCCGGCAGCGAACTGTCCTTCGCAATACCAAACAAATCGGGTTTCATGATCATAAGCAGGTTAAAAAGCAGCAACACCACGCCGCCCAGGTAGCCCATTGAATATCCCCTTGCGCTGATGCGGTCCTGGTCGCCGGTTTCGGCAATTACGGGAAGAAATGAGTTGTAAAAAACTATACTTCCCCCGTATCCAATGGTGCCCAAAGCAAAGGCAATTACGCCCAGTTCGATGTGGTTTTTATCAAAGAAAAACAATGCCCCGCAGGCAATGGCTCCAATTAATGTAAAAGCGCGCATAAACCCTTTGCGCCGGCCCGTGTAATCGGCCATCGAAGAAAATAAGGGTGAACCGATTGCCACCAACAGGTATGCAGCTGCAATGGCCCACGAATAGAGAACCGTGTTTATGATCGGGGCACCAAAAAATGAAACTGTAAAATTGCTGCCTGTACGGGTAACGGTATTATAATAAATAGGGAAAATGGCCGATGCTATGGTGAGCTGGTACACGGAGTTGGCCCAGTCGTACATTACCCAGCCGCGTATAACCCGCTTATTGCCTTTAACTATGGTTTGAACATCTTTGCGATCAATCAAAATTACCTCCTGTTTATGAACCCGTAAATTTAAATATTTTCGCAATTGCCGGGAATAGGGTTAAAACAGTTTTCGATTACTGATGTATACGATGCACTTCACACAAAAAAAACACCCTGCAATTACAGGGTGTCCAGGTGATGAGTAAGGAAGGAATATCGGTTCCCGGGAGTATGTGCGAATACTTAGTTTAGTTTTCAGTTTCCCACCCCGTGTGCAGCTCAACAATGTGTTGGTGAACCGCCGGAATGCCTGAGTTTACGAGTCGGGAACCTTTATTCCTTTAGATTTTTGTTAATGTATTGATGAAACTTGATTACCTGATAATTAATTTATTAACGGACCGGCCGCTGCTGTTTTGCGATATCAGCATATAAGCGCCGCCAGATAGCCCTGGTATTGAAATTTGCTCCGAGCCTACAATGTTGAGGTTCTGGTTGCTGTACCAAACTACTTTGCCCTGCCTGTCGACCAATTGCATCTGCTCAACTACCGCTGAACCTTTTGCCGGGGTTATGGTAAAGTTGCCATTGCTTGGGTTTGGGTAAATGCTGTAGGTATCTTCAACCGATGGGTTGTTGAAATGTATCTTAATGTCTTTTGAAGCTGCGCAGCCTTCGGAACTTGTAACAATAACAGTGGCTGTTTTTGTTCCGCCTGTTGCAGCTGTAGAGTCAATTACAAGGTACGGGCTGTTGCTGCCACTGGGTAGCCAAATGTAAGTGGAATTGTAGCTACTGCCCGCATTTAGCTCAATACTGCCGGTGGCGGCAATGGTATCGGCCGGGAGATTGATAACCGGTAGCGGATGAATATCGAGGCTAACGATTTGATCCATTTCGGGGCAACCCTCAAAACTCTTTAAATGCATGTGCAGTGTTGCCTGTTTTTTCTGTACATCCGTTTTTCCGGGGGTATAGACTATATTCTCAAGGTTGGCATCGTTAAAGCTGCCATCACCTTCAGTTTTCCAGGTAATGCCGAAATAGTTATTTGCTGTTGCCATCGATTGAAAATCGGAATTTTCACAAATCGAACTGTTGCCGGCAAGCGTAGCCGAAGCCTGTCCATGTACCGGTAAATGAATATT
This sequence comes from uncultured Lentimicrobiaceae bacterium, assembly GCA_964400395.1. GTDB lineage: Bacteria > Bacteroidota > Bacteroidia > Bacteroidales > UBA4417 > UBA4417. Next base: position 13,659 of record CAYNVK010000024.1, read on the forward strand.
ATCGAGCCATGCAGCATCATCACCGGCCAGGGAATCCGCATTTTTAGCATATCGCCATTCGAGTTTGTGTATACCGGCATCAATTTTAAAACTGTGATAAGTCCAGCCTGTTATGCCTCCCCATTCGCCTGCTGCAACACCATCAACCAGGAACTGTAGTTTATCGTTGGGCTCACTCGATGTTTTGCTCCAGAAACCCACAAAATCGCAGGCCGAAACCTGGCATTGATACACCAGTGAAGAATATTCGTTATTGCCAACCTGCCCCGAGCGAAGCGAACGTGAACCGTCGAAATGCTGTGTAGCATCGTTTTGCCAGGTTTGCATCCCGCTGCCATCCCAGGTAAGTTTGCTTTTTACAGCTGCTTCAAAATCTTCGTCGGGACTGTAAACAGTTGTAAAATCCATAACCCTGCTTTCGGTGCGCTCTCCGGCATTTACCGAAACTACTTTCCAGTAGTATTTTGTATCGTAGTTGAAGTTGAGCTGGGTTTTTATTTGTGCTGATGTAAGTTTCTGGCCATTGATAATGTTGCTCGGCGGATTGTCAGTTCCCAGGTAAAAAAGGTAAAATTCAGGATCGGCACCTTCGCCGTTTTCCCATGCAAAACTGCTGTTTATGGGTTGCAGCCTGCTGTGGTTTTCGGGTGTGCTTGTAAGCACTGTGGCGGGTGTGTTAGTAACCCTGATCGTGGCAATGTATGGAAGGTAATTTAAAGCGGTGATGGTAAGCGTTACTTCATTTCCTGAAACCGGGAGGTCGAGGTATATCATGTTTTCGCCTTCTCTAACAACGGTGGTTCCAAGAATAGCACCCTGCTGGCTGAGGCATGCAAATCCGCCGCTATTGTTGCTGTTGAATGCAAAGCTGATTCTTCCGCTGCCTATGGTTTCGCTGTGCTGAATGCTGAATTGCTTTGGTGTTGAGGTCCTGACCCTGAGGGAAGGATCGCCAAAAAGGATCCAGGTATCGGTGGTGGCATAGCCGGCAGCACCATAAACATCATTCATACTCATCATGCCTTTTACCGAAATGGCTCCCATGGTCGATACTTCTTCGCTGGGATTGGCAAGCAGTTCGGCAACCACATCCTGCGCCTGCATGGGCGGGTAGCTGGTTTGTGAACCCGATGCCATTAAGGCTGCCACAGCGCCAATTGGCTGACCGTTACCGGCTGAGGCGCGGAGCCATGCCTCTGCAAAACAATATTTATCAGTAAAATTACCATTTTCGCAGGCTGCCGACCAAATGAGCGGGTAACGCCCGGTGTTGCTCAGATTTTCGACCACCGATTTGGTAACCGATCCTGTGGCCCACGAATTGGGTGATCCATGACCGGTATAGAAAATAACACCTGTTCCCAGGTTAATTTTATTCATTATGTCAGTGGTAGCCGGGTTGCCATCAGCATCGGCATCGCCCTGGGAACCATCAAAAAATTCGGCATACTGATTGTATGATGTCGATTTGAGTGTTTTGAGCAAATTACCCACGTGCTGAAAATCAGCTTCTCCATCATCGCCCGATGCCAACGTGGAGGCAATTCCGGTTGCTGATACGAGATAACGGGTATCTGTTCCCGGTTCTTTTTCGTATTGCAAGGTACGGTTTACCTGAACCTGAACATCTTTTGGTGTTTCGGCCGAAAACCTGCCAACCAGGATGTCAGGGTAATGATCGTTGCCAGCCAGGTAAGCGTAATAGTTGTCGCTGGCGCCATAAGGAAGCATGTACGAAGGAACCTGTCCGGCATCGCCCACCAGCAGCAGGTATGCCAGGTTAGTATGGCTTTTATAATAGTCTTTTACAAAAGTGTAAATAGCTTCGGCATTGGCAAATTGTTCAGCCCCTGCAATTTCGGTTGCAATCCCTGTTTGTTTTCTCCATTGGGCAAGAGGCTCAATGGCAGCGCGGAAATTTTCCGGGCAAATAATAAGCATGCAGCCCCGGTCGGAGGGGAGCTGGCCGGATTTTAAC
>CAYNVK010000025.1:0-15570 GCA_964400395.1 uncultured Lentimicrobiaceae bacterium
CTACACAAATAGGGCTTATTCAACTATAGCCCGCACGGAAGCTTCGTAATATTTTTGTTTCGTGCTCCCAATACCTTGTTAACCCGGTACCTGGCGCGAATTTAATCCTTGTCAGGACACCGTTTTTGTAACGCAAAATTGTTCAGAAAATAATCCGAAGCAACCCATACATAAACAAAAGCAAATCTGCATACCCGCAAAAATATCACAAATGAAAAACAAGATTTTAGTTATCGACGACGAATTGAGCATTCGTCTGCTACTGGAAAACTTCCTCTCGAAGAGCTACGAGGTAATCTGTAAAAGCGATGGGCAGGAAGCGCTTGAGTGGCTCGAAGGCAACCTCCCCGACCTGATTATCTGCGACCTGCAGATGCCCAACATTGACGGATATTTGTTCCTCGAAAAAATCCGGCAGCGTGGCTACACCAAACATACCCCGGTAATTATGCTTTCGGGTGTTGAAAGCAGCAAGGAACGTGTAAAATGCTACCGTATAGGCGCCCAGGATTTCCTGGCAAAGCCTTTTAATCCGGAGGAACTGAGTGAACTGATACTCAAAAATCTGAAGCCAATCCATTATGCCTTGGAATGGTAAGTGGTGATGATTGTAATACGAACAGGAGCACTTCACAACCCGATTTTGTAAAATGGAAAAAGTAACATTGATTTTGTATATAGGTACCTCGGCAGACAGCATTTCTGTTTTGGGTAACGACGAGCGCATTGCTCTATATGTGGCCGGCAATATGCTCGAAGCGGTTAATGCGCTCAAGTCAGGGCCACATCCTGATGCCATACTCTGTGAAGCAATATTTTCGGGGGGCACAGCCTTCGAACTGCATGAATATATCCGTAAATACCAGGAGCTGAACCGGGTAGCATTTATACTTCTAACGCACGAGTTTAATGCAAAAACCTACAAGGCAGCATTTTTAAAACGGATTGACGATTATTATGTGCTACCTCTTCCATCGGTTAACGATTTGCTGAGCCGGGTATTATTCCTGGTTGAATACCGGAAAAAATCGCCTGAAGCCATTATCGAATCTGTTTCTGATCACAACCAGAACAAATATGTGATGCCTTTATCGAAGCGTATTTTCGATATTGTAGTGGCCTCGGGTGCATTAATTGCCTTGTCGCCCGTTTTACTGTTGGTCATTATTGCGATCAGGCTCGAGTCGAAAGGAAAAGTTTACTATATATCGAAACGCGTGGGCCGCGAACCATTCGATTTTTACAAGCTCCGATCCATGCGCGTAGGGGCTGATGCGGAGCTGAATAAGCTTGCAAAAGACAAAAATCAGTACAAGCCGATTTCGGAACAATCGGAAATTGATTTCGCCAAACCTTGCCCCCGTTGTACCTTGTTACCCGAAGGCAATACCTGCTCGCCATTGTTGCATATCGGGCCGCATACCATTTGCGACGACTGGTACAATACACAGAAAAAAGAGGTAGCCAAATCAAAATCGGCATTTATAAAAATTGTCGACGATCCGCGCATAACCCGCGTGGGGAAAATAATCCGCAATACCAGTATCGATGAACTTCCGCAACTTATTAATGTATTAAAAGGCGACATGTCCATTGTGGGCAACCGCCCGCTGCCGGTTTATGAAGCCGAGCAACTCACCCTGGGATACATTTCGAAGCGGTTTCTGGCGCCTGCCGGCATAACCGGTTTATGGCAGGTCGAACTCAGGGGGCGCGGTGGAGTGATGTCGGAAGATGAACGCAAACGCCTTGATAACGAATATGCCGACAATTTTGTGAATGGAAATTATTCGTTATGGTATGATATAAAATTAATACTGCGAACCATTCCGGCACTTTTCCAGAAAGATACGGTATAAATACTTTTTGGATCCTAAGTAAATGTATTTTGATGAAACTGATTAATATCATATTTCTTTTGGCAGGCCTGATTTACTGCAGCTTGTGTAATGCCCAGGCACAGAATACGGTTGAGGCAGATTCCGTCTATATCAACCCGAACGCTGTGTTTCCGCCATTGAGCGTAATGATCGACTCTGCTTTAGCTACCAATGCCATGGTGCGTTTCCGCGAAGAAGGTATAATTGGTAAACAATGCAACCTGAAATCGTACCAGAATTACTGGACCCGCAACATTGGTGTGCAGGCCGACATCCGTTACGGAACTTTCGATAATTTTTCGACCAATACTTCGGAGGGACAATCGCCTTCAGTACTAGCCACCCGGAGCAGCCAAACCAATTATGGCGTTGGAGCCTACATAAAATTTCCTTTACAGGATTTGGTGAACCGCAAAAACCAGGTACGCATGGCACAATCGGAGCTCGACCAGGCACATAGCATGGCCGAAGCACAGCGCGACGAAGTAACCCAACTGGTTATAAAACAATATAACGATGTACTACTGAAACAAAGACTGCTGAAAATCAGGTCGAAAAATTTAAGTACTGCCCGGGTAAACATGGAGATGGTTGAAAAAGAATTTCAGAACGGCGTAGTTTCAGTAACTGAATATGCCCGCATTTCCGACATCGTTGCCCGCAATGAGTCCGATTTTGAAACAGCCCGCACCGATTATGTTACGGCATATATGATACTCGAACAAATAATAGGATTCAGCATAGGAGCCCCAACTTCAACAAACAACACCAATGAAAATAATTGATCTGATCAGGCTTTTACGAAAACATATAGTGCTGCTTGTACTTGCGCCGGCGCTGCTGGCTGCATTGGTGATTATGCTTACCCGTAATCCAAACTGGAGATATTCGTCATCAACCACGCTTTATACCGGCATTGCATCAGGATCGAGTGTTGAGATGGATAAATCGTTTAATTTTTTTGCAAATAATACCTCCTTCGATAACCTTATTAATGTTATAAAATCGCGCGAAACCCAGCAGGAAGTTGCCATTCGCCTGCTGGCACAGCACCTGCTCCTGGGCAAACCTGATCCAAAGTATATTTCGGCCAAATCGTATGCTGAGCTTAAACGCATCACCCCTCCATACATTTATCGCCTGGTGGCAAAAAAAATAGACCCCGTTGAAAAAACAACGGATACCCTTGCCGAAAACAGTACCTACAACCGCTTGCAGGCCCTGAGCGACTCGTTTTCGTTTCAAAATTTTGCCGATGCCAGTAATTTGCACCTGTTCCCGCCCAGTATTGACCAGGCCGCGTATGAGCGCACTGTGATTAACCTCACCAACCTGATGGAAAGCAGCGACACCAATTTTGTGTACAAACTGCTTAATTTCCCCAACGCGCATTATTCGTTCAAAGATATTTCGTCAGTAAAAGCACAGCGTATTGCCAACAGCGACCTGGTACAACTGGATTACGAAACCGACGATCCGGGAATCTGCCAGCAAACACTGGCACTGCTCACCGAAGTATGCATCAGGAATTACAAGAACATTAAGGAAAACCGCTCCGACGCTGTTGTTAAATATTTCGAGCACCAACTCAAACTGGCTGCCGAAAGACTGAGAATAGCGGAAGATAAACTGCTCGAATTCAACAAAGCCAACAACATCATTAACTACTACGAACAAAGTAAGGCTGTGGCCGTAGTGAAGGAAGACCTTGATGTTGAATACAATAACAAGAAAATGAAGCTGGCAGGTATAGATGCCGGAATCAGGCGGCTGGAAGAAAAACTCAACATACAGCAACAAATACAGCTTAAGAGCACAAAAATTTTAGAAAAAAAGGGGCAGCTAGGCGACCTCAACTATCGCATTGCTGCAGCCGAAACCATGCCCGAAAGCAAGGACCGGCAAAACCTGGCACAGCTTAAAGCCCAGGCCGATGATTTGAAAGATGAAATAAAGGGAGCCGTAAGCGAACTGTATAAATATGGCTATACAACTGACGGATTACCCGTCAGCACCGTGCTTAACGACTGGATTAACAACGTAATTGAAGCCGAAAATGTAAAAGCCGGCATTGGGGTGCTGGGCGAACGCATCAAGGAATTTCAGAAACAATACGCCATTTATGCGCCTGCCGGTGCCAACATAAAACGCATTGAGCGCGAAATCTCAGTCTCCGAACAGGAATTCCTCGAAATACTGCACGGGCTTAACCTTGCCAAACTCAAAATGCAGGACAACGAACTGTCGTCGAACATCAAAGCCGTTGACCCTCCCTACTATCCCTTATCCCCATTATCGACCAAGCGAAAGATACTTGTTATTGTTGCAGCCCTGTTCGGATTTATGCTCGTAGCCGGAAGCATACTGGTAATGGAGTATTTCGACGACACTTTAAAGAATCCTGCAAAAGCAGCCAAATTGCTTAAACTGCCTTTCTTGGGTGTAATGCCAAAGCTGCTTCTGAAGAGTGGTTGTAAAAATTTCCCGTTCATTACCAACCGCCTGCTCGAAATTACAATACAGCATATTGAATTGTACCTCCGAACCTCTGCCCCTGGCAATAACCCCAAAACACTTTTGTTTTTCAGCACACTAAACCAGGAAGGAAAAACCGTGCTTGCCGGAAACCTGGCCCAGAAGCTGGCAACAAGGGGTAAAAAAGTACTGGTGCTGAATTATAAGCCGGCCACACCGCTTACCCCGGAAGATAACATGGATACAGCAAAGGCTGAACCAACGGGTATCAACATTGCCGGCAACCAGCCTCAGCGTAAGGCTTCATTTTTAAACAAACTGCTGGGTTATGATGATAACAGGATTGATAGCAACAGTCCCATGCTGGCAAATCCGGCCGATTACCTGGCAAAAGGCTCCTACCTGGAATACGAGGTTTTTAACTGTCTGGATCCTGTAACCGGATACACCGAAATACTCCGGCAAAACGGGTTTACCCCGGCATTTGAACCCGACTATGTGTTTATCGAAATCCCGGCGCTGCTTTATCATGCTTACCCGGTGCAACTGGTACCGGCTGTTGATTTACCGGTTTTGGTATGCCGCTCGAACAGAACATGGACAGAAGCAGATCAATCGGCACTGGATGTGCTGATGAAACTTACCACCCATCAAACCCATTACATGCTTAACGGGGTAAAACTACAGGTGGTTGAATCGGTATTGGGCGAATTGCCTAAAAACAGAAGCGTGTTGAGGCGTATGCTGAAAAACTTTTTCAGGTTTCAATTCCATTCGCAGAATCATCTTTAAAACTGAGCAGTTTGAAATCAACCTTCATAAAAATAATCAGGGAGGATAATTTCCTGTCGCTGGCGGGCAACCTGACCATTGCATTTTTCGGGTTTGCAGGCTTTGCTTTGCTGGCGCGCAGTTTCCCTATTGATGTTTTCGGGCAGTGGGTGCTGTTTATTTCGTCAGGTTCGTTTATCGAAATGTTCAGGTTTGGAATTACCAATACTGCCATTATCCGCTACCTGTCAGGTGCCGATGATAACGACAGGCTGAAATTTATTGGCTCCAACGGGCTTATAGGGCTGGTTGCCACGCTTTTAATCTGCATTATTCTGTTGTTGTGCCATATGGCATTTGCCGGGCCCATACAGCGGACCGGGTACGAACTGTTTTTTACCTGGTATCCGTTGCTGGCCATCATTAACCTGCCCTACAACACGGCACTGGTTATTATGCAGGCCGATCAGAAATTCGGCAAACTGTTTTTGGTGAAAGCGATCAACAGCGGTGGGTTTTTCATGGTGCTGCTGGTAAACTATCTTTTCCTGCAAATGACGTTGCCACAGCTGGTATGGGCCCTGCTGATTGTAAACCTGCTTACCTCCGCTATTTGTATGCTTGCCGGCTGGGATGGGCTGAAACACCTGCGCAAGGCTACAAAAGAAACCAACAGAACGATTCTCGATTTCGGCAAATACACCACCTTTACACTTATTGGCACAAACCTGCTGCGGAGCGCCGACACGCTGATTATCAGCATCAGCCCGCTCGGAACGGCGGCAGTAGCGCTTTACAGCATCCCCATGAAACTTACCGAACTGCAGCAAATCCCGTTGCGCAGTTTTGTGGCGACAGCCTTCCCTAAAATGTCGAAGGCAAGCATACAGGGCAAAGTGCAGGAAGTAAAGGAGTTGTTTTATACCTACTCGGGAGCCATGAGCTACCTGTTTGTCGGCATCAGCCTTTTTACTTTTGTTTTTGCTGATTTTTTCGTCTTAATCCTGGGTGGCCGGCAGTACCTGGGTACCGACCCCGTTACCGGTTTCAATACCGCCAATATTGTCCGTATTTTTTCATTGTACGGGCTGCTGCTGCCTATTGACCGCATGACCGGCATCGGCCTCGACAGTATCAACAAACCAAACATCAATGCCCTGAAAGTACTTTACATGGTGATATTTAATATTGCCGGCGACCTGGTGGCCATTTTTATTTTCAAATCGCTGGCGCTGGTAGCCGTTGGTTCCATCCTTTTTACAATCATCGGCATTTGGGTAGGATTTTATTATTTCAGCCGCGAACTTTCGCTGAACTATCTCCGGATATTCAGCAATGGCATTGGTTTTTATAAATCGATGTTCGACAAAGTACTGAAAAGGCCTGTTCATAAATCAGCCTTAGCACACACAAATAACAGCAATAAATAAGCAGGCCATGCAGGGAACACTCAATCCTTTTGACAGCGCTACCGGGTCCGACCGTTTACAGTCGCCGGGATACCTGTTGCTGCTGGTTGTGCTGGTTGCTGCTTCGGCACTGGTAACCAGTAAAATGGGATTGGTTGGCGGACTGGGCTTGCTGGTGCTTCCTTTTGTTTTTTTGTATTTCTACCTGCTTTTCTGGAAACCAATTATAGGGCTGTATACGGCCCTGGTTTTTGGATTTGTGTTGCTAGGTATTGGCCGTTACGCGAGGGGTGTGCAGGTGGGTCTGGCCATGGATGGCATCCTGGTATTAACTTACCTTGCTTTAATTTTTAACCGTTTCAACGATAGGGTAAACTGGGCCCCTGCAAAAAAAGATATCACCCTGTTATCGGCAATTTGGTTTGGGTATACCATATTCGAAGTGGTGAATCCCGAAGCCCGGAGTATGGCCGCCTGGTTTTCGGGTCGGGGGATAGGGTTGTATATGATGCTGATAGTGCCGCTAACTTTGCTTTTTGTTGATACCAACCGGAAGCTGAATATCATTTTTGTGTTGTGGGGCCTTTTCTCGCTGCTGGCTACCTTAAAGGGAATTATGCAGGTTAATTTCGGGGTCGATCCATGGGAAAGCCAGTGGCTGAATGACGGAAATGCCAAAACACATATTTTATTCGGCAGGCTGAGGGCATTTTCTTTTTTGAGCGATGCAGGGCAGTTCGGCGCTAACCAGGCATATTCGGCGGTGGTGGCAGCCATAGTTTCCATGGCCCAGAAAGACTGGAAAAGAAAATTGTTCTTTCTGATTGTAGCCGTTTTCGGGTTGTATGGCATGGTAATTTCGGGAACACGAGGCGCTATGAGTGTTCCGCTTGCAGGGTTTGCGACCTTTTTTTTCCTGCGGAAAAACAAAGGGGTTATGATAGCCGGATTTTTTGTTTTGCTGCTGGTGTTTGCATTTTTTAAATACACCTCCATTGGGCAGGGCAATGCACAGATACGCCGTATGCGAACCGCTTTCGACCCTAACGATGCATCGTTACAGGTGCGCCTTGCCAATCAGAAAAAACTGAAAACATACCTGGCTTCAAGGCCTTTCGGCGGAGGCGTGGGACACGGAGGTGTAAAAGCGCAGCGTTACCTGCCAAACGCCTACCTGTCGCAGGTAGCAACCGATAGCGGCTATGTGCTGGTATGGGTCGAGCTGGGCGTGGTAGGGCTGGTGCTGAATCTGATCATACTCTTTTATGTCGTTATTAAATCATCATACCATATAATGTTCCGCATTCGCGACCCGATGCTGAAACTAAAAATGGCTGCGCTAACATCAGGAATGGTGGGTATTATGGTTGCCAATTACGGAAATGCCGTACTGGCCCAGATGCCTACCAGTGTGTTGATTTATACCTCCATGGCCCTGATGCTTAACAGTGAAACTTTCGATACAAAACCCGAATAGCTTGCCCGAAAAATATCGGGACCGGGAAACAAAACCGCGGAACACTATTATTCGCCTAAGCTGTATCACGATTTCAGCTACACGAATGTAGCCCTGTAATCTACAGCTTTTATATGCACTCAGCTACAAACAAAGCATGTATTCAACTATAGCCATTTCTGGCTGTTCAGGCTATTTTTGTTCTTATCTGGCTTCATATTTCTCCTCACATAAAAACTATTGCCAATAATGACTCTTCGAAAAAAAATTTACCTGCTGATCATCTCAAGCCTTGTTATTTTTCTTGCTTCATTGCTCATTTTCAATGAAATACAGTTAAAGCAAAATAGCTTGATGATGAGGTCTGCCTCCGAGCAGCAGGATCTGATTATTAACAACGAGATCAATAGGCGGTCGGACGATTTGAAACAGATTGTTACCGACTACACCAACTGGGACGACCTGATTGATAATCTGAATACAAAAAACCAGGTATGGGCTGTGAATAATATTGCTACCATTATCAATTCGTTCAAGTTGCATTCGGTAGCCGTTTATAACCTCCAACAAAGCCTGGTGTATGAATTTGGCGACATGGCTAATGGCAGAATAGGCGATTCGGCGGAGATAAATGAAATCCTGAAACGTACCTCACTTGCGGGATTTATTCACTTTTACCGACTAACACCCAAAGGCATTCTCGAAGTATCAGGCGCTACCCTTCATCGTACACTCGATACTTCGCGCAGCCTGGATCAGCACGGCTTTTTCTATGTGACAAAACTATGGGATCAGACTTTTTTTAGCGAACTATCGCATGTAACCGGAAGTTCGATAACCATTCAACCTGATTCTTACCTGGTAAAAAATTCAAATATAGAAAACTCAACTATTACGCAGGTTGCGATTCAAGGCCTCGATCAGAAACCCTTCCGTACCCTGGTTTTCGAAAAACCCAACAAGTTCCTGGCGTCATTTCACCGCATAAGCCACTTTGTACTTTACTTCATGGCTACTCTGCTGGTATTTGTACTTGGCGTATTCTTCTACCTGATTTACCGGTGGGTAAGGGTTCCGTTGAGGATTATATCCGATAGCCTCAAAAAAGGGGAATCGACACAGCTCGCAGCACTTTTAAAATCCAAGGACGAATTCAGTCAGATAGCCGGACTTGTTACCCGGTTCAACCATCAGCGAAAACAACTGGAAGCCGAAAATGCAGAAAGAAGGCTCATGCAGCAACAAGTTGCCGAACAAAATGAATTACTCTACGGGCTGGCAGAAGCATCAAGCCGGCTGTTAACAAATGATACCCTGAAGTCCGCCATCAGCGAGGCCAACGAGGCTATCCTCAGGCATACAAACCTCGACAGGATTTTTATTTTTAAAAGCGAGTTTAACAGCGAAAAGCATATTACACGGATGATCCGCATCTACGACTGGATGCAACCCGCCATTGCTGCACAGGTAAATGCCGACGAATACCAGGAGCTGCCTGTAAACAATAATTCAAGCTGGTTTGTGCGCATACAGGAAGGACGGATCATAAACGGGCCTATTGAGGAATATGGAAAAACCCTGCGCCCGCTGCTTGAGCGCCAACAGGTGAAATCGATGGTGGTAGTTCCCATCATGGATCCACAGGAAAATACGTTCTGGGGATTTGCCGGATTTGCCGATTGCACACAAGGCCGGAGCTGGAGTATTGCCGAAGAAACCGCTTTCTCCATGCTGGGTAATAATATTGCCGGGGCCATCAGGCGGCACATGTCGCAGCTCGAACTTAAAGAAGCCATGGAACTGGCACGCTCAGCCGATAAGGCCAAATCCAATTTCCTGGCATCGATGAGCCACGAAATACGCACCCCAATGAACGGCGTAATCGGTATGACCAGCCTGCTCATGCAATCGGACCTATCGCCTGCCCAGCGCGAACTGGTAGAAACCATTGAAACTTCGGGCGAAAACCTGCTGAATATCATTAACGAAATACTTGATTTCTCAAAGATAGAATCCGGCAATATGGTGCTTGAGGAAAGTGCCTTCGACCTGCGCAGATGCATTGAGGATGTGCTCGACCTGATGGCACCCAAAATCTTCGAAAAATCCCTCGAACTGGTTTACTACATCGACCCCCAGATTAATGACTTTGTGTTCGGCGATGGTTTCCGCCTCCGGCAGGTATTGGTAAACCTCCTTGGGAACGCGGTTAAATTTACCAAATCAGGCGAAATACTGGTACAGGTTACACTAACCCAACAGGTTGACAAAACCGTAATCCTCGAGTTCTCGGTTAAAGATACCGGTATTGGCATACCCGCTGATAAAATTGACACCCTGTTTACTCCGTTTACCCAGGTTGATGCTTCCACAACCCGAAAATACGGCGGCTCGGGCCTGGGCCTGGCTATTTCGGCTAACCTGGCATTACTGATGGATGGCAAGCTTTGGGTTGAAAGCACATTCGGAAAAGGTTCCGATTTCAGGTTTACCATGCGTACGCATTTTGAGCCACGGGCAGCCAACACACTTGATATTTCCGAAAAACTTCAGCAACTGCAACATAAGCGGGTGCTTGTGGTCGACGATAATTTTACCAACAGGCGCATACTGCAACTGCAGTTCGATTACTGGAAAATTGAAGCCGTTACTGTTTCGTCGGGCGAAGAGGCCCTGGCCGTACTGAATACCGGCAATAATTTCGATGTAGCCATACTGGATATGCAGATGCCTGATATGGATGGTGAAATGCTGGCCCGCGAAATCAGGAAACGGTTTACCAAAGCCCAGCTTCCGCTTATCATGCTCACCTCCATCGGTTATAGTTATCGGAACTCGGAAGTGCAGCAACTGTTTTCGTTTTATGTGAATAAACCTGTGAAACACTCGCATCTGGCAGATATTTTATATTCGGTGTTTTCGAAAGAAAAAAACAACCCTTCGAAACAGGTTGAGGTGGAATCAGATCTGAAGGCAACATCCACAAAATACCCGTTCGAAATACTTGTTGCTGAGGATAACTTTATAAATCAGAAACTCGTTCGCAAACTCTTCGAAGTGCTGGGGTATAAAACAGATCTTGCAGCCAATGGATACGAAACCATCGAATCATTAAAACGCAAACCCTATCATGTCATTTTTATGGATGTGCAGATGCCCGAAATGGATGGGCTGGAAGCCACCAGGGTAATTAAAGAACGATGGAAAAATAACGCGCCTGTTATCATTGCCATGACCGCCAATGCCATGCAGGGCGATCGTGAAAAATGCCTGGCGGCAGGAATGGATGATTACATCTCGAAACCTTTACGACTGGAAGATATTATAAAGGTGATTAATTACTGGGGCGCCTCAAAAGAAATACTTTTCCTGGATATTAAGGCTTCATAATCCGGAAATAATCAGGCAACTCAAAATCCCTCAAATCATTATCAACTAAGCCCTGGATGCCATGGCTATCAGCACGAAGATCAACTAAAAAGCTTTACACAACGCCAAAATGAACCTATGAAAGGCAGAGATATAATAATTACCGGTCTTCAACCCTGGGATATCCCTATCGGATCGAATGCCATTGATATTGCCCGCGAAATGGCGGTTGAAAACCGGGTTCTTTATGTGAACAGCGCCCTCGATCAGATGACCATTTACCGCAATAAACCCACACCCGAGGTAAAACAGCGGCTCGAGGTGTTGCGTAAACAGAAATCCCCGCTCCGCATGGTTCAGGAAAACCTGTGGGTGCTCGATTTCCCCTTCTGGGTATGGTCGATTAACGGGTTGCCCGATGGTTTCCTTTTCGATGTATTTAACCGGCTTAATAACAAAAAAATATTCGGGTACATCCGCAAAGTGGCCGATGAACTTAATTTTAAAGACATTGTCCATTTTATCGACAACGACATTTACCGCAGCTTTTATTCAAAAGAAATACTGAAACCGGCCTGCTCCGTGTATTACCGCCGCGACAACCTGCCACCCTATGGATACTGGAAAAAACATGCCGTAAGGCTGGAGCCCTTGCTGATAGCGAAAAGTGATGTGGTAGTGTGCAATTCGCCGCAATACGCCGAACATGCCCGCAATTTTAACACGCGAAGTTTCGATATTGGCCAGGGTGTCGATCTGTCGGCTTACGATACTACGCTTAAATTCACGGTCCCGGCCGAAATTGAATCCATCCCCTCGCCACGTATCGGGTATATCGGCGATATCAACAGCCTGCGCCTCGATCCCGACCTGCTTTATGAACTTGCCAAAAGCAAACCATCCTATTCGTTTGTGATAATTGGAGGCGAGGATAAACTTTTTGCCGCGCACCCGCTACACGCGCTGAGCAATGTATATTTCCCCGGAAGTATTGCCAAACACAGGGTACCCGAATACATGTCAGCTTTCGATGTTTGCCTCAATCCGCAGAAGCTAAACGAAATAACCAATGGCAACTACCCACGGAAAGTTGACGAATACCTGGCCCTGGGTAAGCCCGTAATTGCAACCCGAACAGCAACCATGGAACTTTTCAGGGATCATGTTTACCTCTGCAAAGGCCTGGCCGAATACCAGGATGCGGTCGAAAAAGCACTGGCCGGCAATACCCCGCAAAAAGAACAGGAACGCATAAGGTTTGCACGCTCGCATAGCTGGCAAAACAATGTGGCTACCATATTTAAACACATACAGGAATACTTAACAAAAGACTAAAATATGTATTACAGGAATATATCAGATCTGAACCAGGTGATACTCAAACGACTGAGTATACTGCCACGCGATTTCGACCTAGTAGTTGGCATTCCACGCAGTGGTATGTTGCCTGCAAACCTGCTTGCGCTGTACCTCAACCGGCCTTATACTGACATACACTCTTTCATTAACGGGCACATCTACAAAGCGGGTGCCCGTGGACAGTTTTTCGATATCAAACAATTCAAAAAAATCCTGGTGGTTGACGACAGCATTGCCTCCGGCTCGGCTATGGTTAAATGTCGCGAAAGCCTTAAACACCTTGAGTCGGAATTTTCAATCAGCTATTGCGCCATTTATGTAATCCCCGGTAAGGAAAAAATGGTGGATTATCATTTTGAAGTGGTGCCCCTGCCCCGCTATTTCCAGTGGAATATCCTGAATCATACTTCACTCGAAAAGTCTTGTTTCGATATCGACGGAGTGCTGTGTGCTGATCCTACCGAGGATCAGAACGATGATGGCCCGAAATACCGCGATTTCGTGCTCAATGCCCCTCCTTTGTTTATTCCCGGCAGTAAGATTGGCACCATTGTTACCTCAAGGCTCGAAAAATACCGCCCCGAAACCGAGCAATGGTTAGCCAAAAACAATGTGAAATACAACAAGCTGGTGATGCTCGACCTACCTAACAAGGAGGCACGGATGAAAGCCAACAGCCACGCGGTTCACAAGGCAACTGAATACAAGTCGCAGCCGTATGTCCTTTTTATTGAAAGCGCTTTATATCAGGCCATCGAAATAAACCGGATCACGAAGAAACCCGTATTGTGCACCGAAAATTTCGAGATGATCTTCGATGCCGAATCGGTAATGTACAACCTGAAAAGCGGTAAATATTTCCCCTGGCTGCGAAAAATGGCACTGAAAGTCAGAAATAAAATCAGGAAGCGGAAATAACATCACTCCTTCAACAACTACACTATGAATCAAATGGCCATTCATATTTTAAACCTGGTGCAGGTTCTGCTGCTCGTTACCACGGGCCTGGCAACCATATATATCCTGGTTTACGCTGTTGCCGGGCTTTTTTACAAACAGCCTCCTTACCCTGTTGCTGCCCGCTTCAGGAAAATGGCTGTATTAATACCCGGTTATAAGGAAGACGGAGTAATTGTAGAAGTAGCACGACAGGCGCTCGGGCAGTCGTACCCCGCCAAAAGCTTCGCTGTAGTTATTATTGCCGACTCATTTCAGCCTGAAACCTTGGCCCGGCTGCGCGAAATGCCCATCAAAGTGATAGAGGTTTCCTTCGAGAAAAGTACCAAGGCAAAGGCATTGAACAAAGCCATGGAACAACTGGGCGATGATTATGATATAGCCGTTGTACTGGACGCTGACAATGTAATGGCCATCGATTTCCTGGTGAAAGTAAACAAAGTCTTCGAAAAGGATTACCTGGCTGTACAAGGACACCGCACTGCCAAAAATATGAATACCTCGCTGGCCCTGCTCGATGCGGTAAGCGAAGAAATCAACAATCATATTTTCCGCAAGGGACATCGCGTTGCCGGACTTTCGTCGGCCATCATCGGTTCGGGAATGGCATTCCGCTACGGGTATTTCAAAAAAATGATGGCATCAGTAACTGCCGTCGGGGGATTCGACAAGGAAATAGAGTTGAAAATGCTGAAGGCGGGCGATAAAATAGAATACCTCGACGATGCTTATGTATATGACGAAAAAGTACAGAAAGCGGAAGTTTTCAGCAACCAGCGCCGCAGGTGGTTATCAGCCCAGCTGCACTATTTCCGCCAGGATTTTATAAGTGCATTGAAGGATTTGCTCACAAAAGGAAATGTGGATTATTTTGATAAAGCCTTGCAGTTCATACAGCCACCACGCATTTTGCTGCTGGGAGCAGTACTGATGTTTGGTGCATTTTTCCTGTTGTGCAACAGCATTTTCGGCGGCGCACCATGGCTTTCCATTACCTGGATAAGCGTGATTGCGGCCTGCCTGCTGTCATTTCTTTTATCCGTTCCGCGCAGTTTTTACAACACCCGCACCCTGAAAGCCATGGCCAGTTTGCCCAAAGGAATGCTGCTCATGCTCGGATCCTTGCTCAGGATCAGGGGCGCCAATCAAAAATTTATACATACACAGCATACTTCTAACGCGATAAACCAATTATGACGCAAAACCCAGGTTTATTTACGGCACAGTTTCAGGCGCTTCAATCCGCCGACTTTTCGAGCCTCGCCCGCTTCACCCACTTTACAACCGGTGATGATCATCTTTTTGCTTTCGGGCGATTTTACAACCCGAAACCCGGGGATATACTGCCGGAATTTCTGAAACATGGAATGCCTGCATTAAAATCTCTCGACGGCGAGTTCCTGCTTATAATAGTTCAGGCAAAAAAAATAATGTTCCTGCGCGATCGTCATGGTGCCGGCAAACAGTTGTTTTACACGCAAACACACTGCGCCACACAATTGTCCGATTTTACTTCGGTTCCCGGTTTTGAATGCAAACCCGACCTGGAGGCATTGTTCACTTTCCTGAGTATAGGCTATATTCCTTCGCCGGCTACTTCGCTCGAAGGGGTACAAAAACTCCCAGGCGGATGCTTGCTTACCTTCGAAAACAATAAAATATCAGTAACGGATCTGTTCGATTTCGACGACTTTATACAACATGCCGGAAAAACAAAACTTACCCTCGACGAGGCTACCCTGGAATATGAGCGGCTGCACAAAAAAGCAATAGCCGCGCGTATCGAAAATGCCTCGAAAATAGGTTTGCTACTGAGTGGCGGTTACGATTCGGGGGGCAATATTTCGGCACTCCGCGATGTGTACCAGGGCGATGTGGTTTCGTATTCAATCGG
>CAYNVK010000026.1:0-2574 GCA_964400395.1 uncultured Lentimicrobiaceae bacterium
ACCGAAGCCAGGTGTTCAAATGTTGAAGTGTTGGCTATGGTGCCGTTTTTATAAAGTATCTTTTTAACATCGTCCCAGCTTGAGCCTGTCGGAATATTGATAGCCACCGATGGCTTCCCGTTAAGCCATACATTGGGTTTGTAAACCATTCGGTATCCATAATATCCGGAAATCAACAGCCCGGCAATAAAAATAACAAGGATCGTAATCAGTATTTGCCGGCGGTTCGAAGGTTGTTTGTCGTTTTTTGCAGGTTTCGATGCTGTGTTTGCCATATTTTCAATTCATTTATAATGATGTTGCTTCTTTAATCAAATTCAAATTGTTCGGAACTTGTTCAATGTTCAGGTTTTTGAATCACATTAATGCTGCGATCCGGTATTTATAAGCTGAAAAGCGAGTTCGTTTATCCATTTCCCGTTCCGGTACAGCCATTCCCTGCGGATTCCGCAACCGGTAAATCCTGCCTTTGTGAAAAGTTGTATGCTTTCGGTGTTGGTTTCCTCAATTACGCAGTACACCTGGTGAAGGCTTAGCGTGTTGAAACAATAATCAACCAGCAGTTTCAGGCTCTCCAGCGCAAATCCCTGCCGCCGATAAGGCTCATCAATCAGTATACCAATTCCGGCTCGTTTGTTAAGTGGGTCAAAATCATACAAATCGATGCTGCCGATGGTAGTATTTTTTTCGGGTGCGGTGTGCCAGTCAATCATCAGTCGTAATTGCCGGGTCGAAAATATGTCGTTATCGGGATTCAGAACAAATTGCTCAATTGCAAACCGGGAATAAGGTGCCAGTGTATTGCCCAGGTGCCAGATACGGGTATCGTTTTCCCAGCGGAAAATTATATCGATATCGGATGGTTCGGTTGCCCTGAGTTGTAGGTTCGGTCCTGTCATACAAATTATATTTCGATGGTGCCTTCAAAAACAAGTTTAGCCGGCCCGGTAAGTTTTACATTTTTAATGGTATCGCCGGTACGTGTAAAATTTACAAAGAGCCTTCCCCCGGCAGTATTCACATAAAAGGAGTTGCCTCCATATTTAAGTGAGGCTGCAATGGCTGAGGCCGTAACCCCTGTACCGCACGAAAGTGTTTCGTTTTCGACGCCTTTCTCGTAGGTGCGCACATACAACTCGTTTTTCAGTAATTTGGCGAAGTTTACATTGGTGCCATGGGGCTCGAAACGGGCATCGTACCTTAATTCGCGTCCGGCTTCAATAATGTCGATATTGTCGGGATTATCAACAAATTTTACCACGTGATACGTACCGGTATTCAGGTAATAGTAGTTTTTATCCATGCTGTACAACACAGGGTCGAGCATGCCAAGCTCTACAATCATCACATTTCCGGTGTTTTCAGTTATCTGCGCATGGTGAATCCCATCGGCTGCCAGGAAACGGCATGTGTTGCCTGTAATCCCTTTCTGATGTGCAAATGCAGTGATGCACCTTCCGCCGTTGCCGCAAAAAGTAGCATGACTTCCATCGGAATTGAAATAATTCATCCCGAAATCATAGCCTTCGCTGTGCTGAACCAGTAAAATTCCATCGGCACCAATGCCAAAATGTCTGTCGCATAGGTTGCTGATCAGCTGCGAGTTGGCAGGAAACTGCAGCTTCCGGTCATCGATCATGATAAAATCGTTCCCGGCTCCTTCGTATTTGCTGAATTGTATCGTCATATCGGTAACAAATTTAGTATAATCCTTGTCAATTTGTCAGATGCATTTTTGAATGTGTCATTTTTTAAGATTCAATAGCCCGGTACCCAACCATAGCGTTGCTGTAATGCAGGCTTCCTTCTTTATTATTTATTTGGTAATCAATAATATATAATTGATTAAGATGGCTTTGTTTAAGACATTTTAAAAATCCTTAACATTAATTAACAAGACACAAAAACTATTGGTACTATCATTGCGTTATAATTTCAAAATTACTCTAAAACGTGGAGTAATCCGATGTAGAACTAGAAAATCATAATCAAAAACGAACGAAAAATGAAAAAGTACGCTGGTTATTTAGTAGTGGCTGTTTTAGGTGGATTAATTTCTCTGGGCGCATTTGCACTTATCCAGAAAAGTGGCAGTAGTTTAAAAGGAGTGCCTCAACAGTCGACGCCTGTTCAATTTACAAGTATGACAGGGATGCCATCAACCAATCCTGATTTTACTGCAGCTGCTAATACTTCTATACACGCCGTTGTTCATGTTAAAACCGAATATGCCCGTAAAAACAGCATGTACGACAATTTCTTTAATTTTCACGATTTCTTTGGCGATAGTCCGTACAGCCAGCAGGGACCGCTACAGGGTGCCGGTTCAGGGGTAATTATTTCGCCCGACGGATATATTGTTACCAACAATCACGTGGTGCAGGATGCCAGCAAAATAGAAATTGTTCTCAACGATAAGCGCTCCTACGAAGGAACTATTGTTGGTACCGACCCATCCACCGACCTGGCTGTTGTGCGAATTAAGGAAACCAACCTGCCTTTCCTGAATTATGGTAATTCCGACGAGCTTCAGATCGGGGAGTGGGTGCTTGCCGTTGGTAACCCGTTTAATCT
>CAYNVK010000026.1:2674-15453 GCA_964400395.1 uncultured Lentimicrobiaceae bacterium
GTGAAAAAAGTAGTCGGCGACTTGATCGATTTCCGCGAAGTACAACGTGCATTCCTGGGTGTAAGCATTCGTGAAATTGACAGTAAACTGGCTGAAGAGCAAGGTATTAAAGAGCTTCGTGGTGTTTTTGTACAGGAGGTAAATGATGGAAGCGCTGCCAAAGAAGCCGGTATTGTTCGGGGTGACGTAATAACTTCGGTAAACAAAATGACTGTGAACAGCACATCCGAATTATTGGAACAGGTAAGCCGTTACCGCCCCGGCGAAAAAATAGTTGTGGGTGTTAGCCGTAAGGGCACTGACAAGAATTTCAACGTAACCCTGCTCAATCGCGCCGGCACCACAGGTTTGGTTAAAACCGAAGCAAAAGATGTAATGCCGATGTTGGGTGCAAAAATACAAGTGGCATCACAGGATGTATTGCGCAAACTGGGCCTCGATCATGGTGTTCAGGTTACTGAACTCAGCGATGGACTGCTGCGTAACGCCGGTGTTCGCGAAGGATATGTAATCACCGAAATTGATAAAAAGCCGATCCGTAACCTCGATGACCTGAATAAAATCCTGTCCAGCAAAAGCGGAGGTATTTTACTCGAAGGCGTTTATCCCAATAAAGTAAGGGCCTATTATGGCTTCGGGATAAACTAATCCGGCACTACCCAACAAAAGCTTAATGCTGTTGGAAAGCCTCAGAACAAAACCCGGCGCTGGATTGTTTAGTAATAAGCTAAGGGATTAGAGTTCCGGTTTTCGGAAATAATAAAATCTTCTCAACTAAGCTGCGCAGCAGTGCTGTGCAGCTTAGTTGCATGTAAACGTAACAAAGTCATGAGACAACTAAAAATAACCAAATCCATAACCAACCGCGAAACAGCCTCACTCGATAAATATCTTCAGGATATCGGGAAGGAGGCGCTGATCACGGCGGATGAAGAGGTGGAGCTGGCACGACGGATTAGGGGAGGAGACCAGAAAGCATTAGAGAAACTTTGCCTGGCCAATCTCCGCTTTGTAGTTTCGGTAGCCAAGCAATACCAAAACCAGGGGCTCAGCCTGCCCGACCTGATTAACGAAGGCAATGTAGGGCTTATTAAGGCTGCCGCCCGTTTCGACGAAACCCGAGGTTTCAAATTTATTTCGTACGCGGTGTGGTGGATCAGGCAATCTATACTGCAGGCGTTGGCCGAACAGTCGCGTATTGTTCGTTTGCCGCTTAACCAAGTAGGTTCGCTCAATAAAATCAAGAAGGAAACTTCACGGCTCGAACAAATGTACGAGCGCCCCCCTTCGGCGGAGGAAATTGCCGAAGCGCTCGAAATTCCGGGTTATAAAATTGATGCTGCCATGAAAATAACCACCCGTTATGTTTCGATGGATGCACCGCTGGTTGATGATGAGGATACCCGGTTTATTGATGTTTTTGTGGATGAAGACAGCCCGTTTACCGATGCTGGTTTAATGCGCGAATCGCTTTCGCTCGAAATCCAGCGTTCCTTGTCAACACTTACCGAAAAGGAGCGCGATGTTATAAATCTTTACTATGGAATCGGGGTTCCCCATGGTTTAACACTCGAGGAAATAGCATTGAAATTCGATCTTACCCGGGAGCGCGTAAGGCAGATCAAAGAAAAAGCCATCCGCAGGCTCAAACACAACTCAAGGAGCAAATTGCTCAAATCGTACCTGGGTGAATAGCAATAAGAATTTTCTGCTTGCCTGGAGATAAAAATTGTATTGATATTGCTGCTGCAAGGTTTTGCTTTGCAGCAGTTTTTTTTGCTGGTTCATCAGCCTGTTGCCAGGAAACCCGGCAATTTGCCCGTTTACTGAAAAAAATATTCCTGTTATAATTTACAGTTTACCAGTCGATTGCTGACGGGTAAAAAAATAAATCAGGTTATTTTTAATTTTCGAGTATTACCTTTTACGAAAATAGTGATTAAGCAATAGAGGAAGAAATCCCCATTCTATCTTAAAAACACAATGAAAATACTTATTGCCGAAGATAATCCTATGAATCAGCAGCTCATGAGCAAGTACATGAGTAAGCTCGGATGGGAATGTTTAATTGTTGAAAATGGCTTACTTGCAGCAGAGGCATGCAGGAATACAACCTTCGATGTAATTCTGATGGATATTGATATGCCTGTGCTCGATGGCATCGAAGCCACCCGCTTTATTCGTGTTTTTAACAGTGAAATACCCATTGTTGCGCTCACAGCTTATGCTGACGACCAGATGCGGACCGAATGCGCCGAATCGGGAATGAACGCATTTATTGCCAAACCTTGTTCGTGGAATGAAATTAAAAACGTTGTTATTGAATGTTTCGAAATCAGCACCTATAAGGTTGCCGGTTAGCACGAATTCGCACCATATTTCTGCCTGGCATCGACCAGGCTTTTTTTTTATTTATTTTCGAGGAATTAAGACAGGGATTTGTAATTTTGCACACGTTTTAAATTCCTGATCTTGTAATTCATAAAATTGTTTTATCGGAAACGCAGTTTACCGGTATGCAATTTATTTTTTTGTGGGCGGTCAGGTTCAAATCGTATATAACAAACTATCATGGCTGAAACAAAGTATATTTTCACAACCGGGGGAGTAGCCTCGTCATTAGGTAAAGGAATCATCAGCTCATCACTGGCCAAACTGCTGTTATCGCGTGGATTCAGGGTGGCCATACAGAAACTCGATCCTTACATTAACATCGATCCGGGCACATTGAATCCCTACGAGCATGGTGAGTGTTTTGTTACCGACGATGGTGCTGAAACCGATCTCGACCTGGGTCACTACGAACGTTTTACCAATGTGCGTACTTCGCAAGCCAACAACGTAACTACCGGCCGTATTTACCAAACTGTTATCGACAAGGAGCGCCGTGGCGATTACCTGGGCGAAACGGTTCAGGTGATTCCGCACATTACCGACGAGATTAAAAACCGGGTTCAGTTGTTAGGCTCGAGTGGTAATTACGATTTTGTTATCACCGAAATTGGCGGAACTGTTGGCGACATTGAATCCCTGCCCTATATTGAAGCAGTGCGACAGATGAAATGGGAACTTGGCAACCGCTGCCTGGTCATCCATCTTACCCTGGTGCCTTACCTGGCTTCGTCGGGCGAACTCAAAACAAAGCCAACGCAGCATTCGGTAAAAATGCTGCTCGAATCGGGAGTTCAACCCGATGTTATCGTGTGTCGCACCGAAAAACATTTAAACCAGTCGATCCGCAATAAAATTGCCTTATTCTGTAATGTTAATCCTTCGGCTGTTATTGAATCGGTTGATGTTGAAACCATTTATGATGTTCCGTTGCTGATGCGTGAAGAGCGCCTCGACCAGGTAGTTCTCGAAAAAATGCAGGTACCCATTCGCAAGCAACCTGACCTGAAACGCTGGGAAGAATTTGTGCGCATGCTGAAAAACCCGCTCGGTGAAGTGCAAATCGGGCTTGTGGGCAAATATGTTGAGTTACGCGATGCCTATAAATCTATTACCGAGTCGTTTATTCATGCCGGTGCTGCCAACCAGTACAAAGTGAACCTGCGAATGATTCATTCCGAATCCATTAACGATAGCACATCGAAACATTTGCTTAAAGACCTGGATGCCATACTGGTAGCGCCCGGTTTTGGTGAGCGCGGTATTGACGGTAAAATAATTGCCATCCGCTTTGCACGCGAAAACAAAATTCCTTTCCTGGGCATTTGCCTGGGTATGCAGTGCGCGGTAATTGAATTTGGCCGCAATGTTCTGGGTTATAAAGATGCCCATTCAACCGAAATGAATCCATCCACTGAATTCCCGGTTATTGATATAATGGAGGAACAGAAAAATGTGGATAAAAAAGGCGGAACTATGCGGCTGGGCTTGTATCCCTGTTCGCTGAAACCCGGATCAAAGATTATAAACGTGTACCAGTCGGCCGAAATCAGCGAACGCCACAGGCATCGTTTTGAGTTTAATAACAAATACCTCGAAGCATACGAAAAAGCCGGAATGATTGCTACCGGTATGAATAAGCAGAATAACCTTGTTGAAATAATCGAACTGAAAGATCATCCGTGGTTTATCGGGGTGCAGTTCCATCCGGAGTACAAAAGCACGGTTGCAGCACCACACCCGCTCTTCGTTGATTTTGTAAAAGCCGCTATCCAGCACAAAAAACTGCAGATCAAATAACGGGTCCTTCCCAGCAACCTGTTTTATTGATTTGTTTGGAGTAAGGGTAAAGCGTTCAGCTGCAAAGCAAAGTATAATTTCTTAATCAACATTTTGTATCTTTGCGCTCCCCAAAATCACACCATTGATGGTAAGATATTGAAATTCAGTGTGTTTTTGCGTTAAAAAAGTTACTAAGATAAATAATCAAATACATATAACTCAATAAATGACTAAGAATAATATAATTGGACTGGTAATCATTGTTGGATTATTGATAGGCTACAGCCTGTGGATGACGCCATCGAAAGAAGAAATGGCTGCCGCCAAAAGAAAAGCCGATTCAATCAGCCTGGTACAACGTGCAGATTCGTTGCAGGCTGCAATGGCTGAAATAGCAGCTAAAGCAGCAGCTGATTCGGCTGTTAAAGCTAATCCTACCGGTGCAGTAGTTGCCGGTGCCGATTCAGCAAATAGCGGTTTTGGTATTTCGCCCCGTAGCGAGGAGAAATTTTATACCCTCGAAAGCGACCTGATGAAACTAAAAATATCATCGCGTGGCGGACGGATATGGTCGGTACAGCTCAAAGATTATAAAACTTTTGACACGCTTCCGCTGATCCTTTTCAAAGGCGATTCAACCCAGTTTGGCTTCGAGTTTAATACCGAGGACCTTCGTACCCTCAATACCGCCAATCTCGTGTTTGTACCTGCCGGCACTGCTGGTAAAGATTCATTACGTGTATCGGGTAAAGATTCATTGCAGTTCGCCCTCCGCGTATATCCCGGTAAAGCCGATTCGGTAACATCGAAGAGCTATATTGAATTTGTTTATACCCTGAAGGGTGATGATTATATGGTTGGCTACAAGGTGAATTTTGTTGGTATGAAAGGTTATATAGCCCAGAATACCCGCGATCTTTCACTGCTTTGGGGAACAACCCTGCTGCAACAGGAGAAAAGTCTGAAGACTGAAGAATCGCAGTCGACAATTTATTACATGGATGCCGCCGGCGAGGTGAATAACCTGAAAGAAACCAAGAATTCAGCTGAACGGATTTCAACCCCGGTTAAATGGGTATCCTTCAAACAGCAGTTCTTCTCAGCCAGTTTAATAGCTTCCGATAAATTCGAAAGCGCTGATGTTGAAACCATCGGGCATCCGATAGAGAATACTGACCGCCTGGTAAAAACCATGAAATCGGCCTTTATTCTTCCATTTACCATCGATGCCGACCAGACCTATAACATGAAGTGGTATTTCGGACCAAACAAATATAAAGTTCTCCGCAAATACGACCTGAACCTCGAACGCCAGATTCCGCTCGGATGGAGTTTCTTTTTGTTGCAGTGGATCAACCGCGGACCGGTTCTCTGGGTTTTCAACTGGCTCGAATCCTTTAACATCAGCTATGGTATTATCATCCTGATCCTTACCATATTGCTCAAAATTGTATTGTTCCCCATCGCATGGAAAACATACATTTCGTCGGCCAAAATGCGTATCCTGAAACCGGAGATTGAGGAAATCAACCAGAAATACCCGAAAAAGGATGATGCCATGAAAAAGCAGCAGGCTACCATGACATTGTATAAAAAGGCCGGTGTAAACCCGATGGCCGGTTGTGTTCCCATGTTGCTGCAGTTCCCGATCCTGATTGCACTTTTCAGGTTCTTCCCTGCTTCGTTCGAGTTGCGCCAGCAGTCGTTCCTCTGGGCTACCGACTTATCCAGCTACGATTCCATTTTCTCGTGGTCGGCGCATATTCCCATTATCAGTACTTTTTACGGTAACCATGTAAGTTTATTCACCCTGCTGATGACCATTTCAACCATCATTTACACCAAGATGAATAATGATATGATGGGATCGACACAGCAGATGCCGGGAATGAAAACCATGATGTACCTGATGCCGATCATGTTCCTCGGATTTTTCAATAACTACTCCGCTGGTCTGAGCTATTACTACTTGCTGGCTAACCTCTTTACGTTTGCACAGATGTTCGTGATCCGCCGTTTTGTAAATGAGGATAAACTGCACAAACGCATCCAGGAAAATAAAGCCAAACCTGTTAAGAAATCTTCGTTCCAGAAACGCCTCGAAGAAATGACCAAACAACAGCAGCAGAAAGCCATCAGGAAATAAGAGGTTGCTGTCACAAAAAAAAATCCGCAGTTTAAATCATTGATTTACTGCGGATTTTTTATTTATGATGATTTGCTATTTATTCGAAACCATACACAGGTTAGCCAGTTTATACAGCAGCCTTGCACCCACATTGGCATCCCATTCATCGTTGTCCGGCCCTACTTCATTCAGGTCGAAACTGATAATGGTCCGGCCGGAATAAACGAGTTTTTCGATCAGGTAAACGGTCTGTTCCATTTCGAGGCCACCGGGAACCGGGGTTCCTGTGCCGGGGCATAATTTGGGATCAAGGCCATCGATATCGAAACTGAGGTAAACTTTTTCGGGAAGTGAATCAATAATCCGATCACAAATGGCCGACCAGCTTGAACCTTCGTACTGTTGGTGCTTGATATCGCGATCGAAAAAGGTGGTAATGCGTTTATCGGAACCTATGAGGTTGAGTTCGGCTTCGCAGTAATCGCGTATACCGACTTGTACCAGGTGTGTAACCTGTTCAATTTTTAATGCATTATACATGATGGATGCATGCGAAAATTCAAAATCTTCGTATGCCTTGCGCAGATCAGCGTGAGCATCAATATGCAGAATACCAAATGCCTGATATTTAGCCGCCAGTGCCTGCATTAAGCCCAAGGGTGTGCTATGATCACCGCCAAGCAGGCCAACCAGTTTCTGCTGGTTCAATAACTCCAGCGATTGTTTTTTAACCCAGGCATTCATTTCGCTGCAGGCCTGGTTTACTTCAGCCAATATAATGCCCAAGTCAGGATTTTTTTCAATACTGCTGCCCGCTGCAAGCTGGTTGATATAATGCTCCGCCTTTTGGCGCAGGGTATCGCTTTTAGCGGCCAGATCCAAATCTATATCTTTCATGGCCAGTCCCAGTTTCCAGGCATCTTTTACAAAAGGATCGAAAAGATCAACCTGGTAGGAGGCTTCGAGGATGGCTTCGGGTGCCGAGGCGGTGCCGGCCTGGTACGAAACCGTTACTTCCCAGGGTACAGGCAGAATTACCAGGTTTGCGGTATCAGCATCAAAGGGCAAGCCGTAAATAGTGCCATTGGTATCGCCCATTCCGTTGGGGTCGAAGGCGGCGATTTTCTCATTTATATCCATGGGAAATGTATTTGAACTGTAAAGCTATAAAAGATATGCCGGAAATATATGGATTTTGTTAAAAACCAAATCCAGAAACCATAACAGGCAAACAATATTTGTGGGACTTACGCTTTTCGCTGTTTCAGCAAATCGAGGAACAACTCCATCCCCTTCTGTTTTTGTGCATCGAGCGGATAACTGATATCATTCGTAAGGTACGATGCAAGTTCCTGTTCGGTAATATGCGGTTGTTGAGCCATGATTGTGGAATTTTCCCTGTGGTTCACACCCCAGCTGAGCGCTGCTTTAAACTCGTTTAAAAATGAATCAGGCAGTGGCTTGCGCGAAATCCATACGGCAAAAACAAAGGGCAGGCCGGTATGTTTTATCCATTCGCCGGCCAGGTCGAAACAATATGGGTATTGCGTACTCAACCCGAAAGTTTTATCACCGATCAGCACCTTACCTTCGTGGGCTGACAGCGGACCGTTCAGCAATGCCAGGCTTTTCCATTCCGGATTTATTTTCCAGTATCTTTCGGCCAGTATACGCACCAGGTTTACCGAAGTAAGGCTGTCAGTATCCAGGTAAATGGTTTTAATCTGGCTGAGTTCAGAGGTAGCCAGGAGCAAAACCGATTTTACATCTTTATCGGCTCCGATACATAAATCGCTAACCAGGTGGTAAGGGTCAAATTGTGGCAAAGCACCCACCGGTATCAATCCAATGTCAGCTTCATCGTTAAGGAGTTTGTGTGCGCATTGCGAAGGTACATCGAGGCTCAGCTCATAACCGGAAAGTTTTCCCGAATGCCTGATGCCGTAAATAAAAGGTAGCGTATTATAATAGCAAACTGCTGTAATTCGTATCGGGTTCATGGGGCGAAATTATAAAAAAAGCATGTTGGATTCTAAATAATCGGGTTCAATTTGATGTTGCTGGTCATATACCCGGTAAATCGTAAGCTAATTAATTACCTGCTGCCGGGGCTGCAGGCATCAGGCAACGGCGGTTAATGTGTTCAAATTGCTTATTTTTGTGAGCTGAACCATCAACCCAGTGCCTGTTGTTTCCCTATGCAATTTGTTAACCCGCTATATCTTATTGGTTTACTGGCTATTGCTATTCCGATTGTTGTGCACTTGTTCAATTTCAGGCGTTTCAGGAGGGTTTATTTTACCAATGTAAGATTTTTGCAGGCACTGCGGCAGCAAACCCGCAAACAGTCGCAGCTCAGGCACCTGCTCATATTGCTAATGCGCATACTGGCCATTGCTGCGCTCGTATTTGCTTTTGCCCAGCCGTATATTCCTTTCAATGAAAGCCAGTCGAAAATTGCGCAACAAAACGTGGTGAGTGTATTTGTTGATAATTCGTTCAGCATGGAGGCTGCAGGCAGCAATGGTACACTCCTTGATGAAGCCAGGCAGAAAGCCCGTGAGATTGTATCAGCCTATAAATCGAGCGATTTGTTTCAGCTGCTTACCTGCGATTTCGAAGGACGGCACCAGCGGCTGGTAACGCGCGACGAATTTCTGACTATGCTCGACGAAGTTAAAACATCGCCTTCGGTGCATACTTTCGACGAAATTGTAAGCCGGCAATACGACCTGCTTAAAAATGAACCTGCAGCCCGTCGAACAACTTACCTGGTTTCTGATTTTCAGAAATCAACCTACAGCCCCAGCGTTTTGAAACAGGATTCAGCCATTCTGTCGTACCTGGTTCCACTCAAATCGCAGGGTATGGCCAATGTTTATATTGATACCTGTTGGTTTGCCCAGCCCATTCAGCAACCGGGTAAAACCTCGGTGCTCAGGGCCAGGATATGGAACCGGTCCGAAACAGATCTTGAGAAAATACCGCTCAAGCTGGTGATCAATAACCAGCAAAAATCCGTAACAAGTCTTGATATTAAAGCAGGCATGTCGGTAACCGCCGAAATGCCTTTTACCATTCGAACCGAGGGCCCGCAGCAGGGTATGCTTCAGGTAACTGATTACCCGGTTACTTACGACGATAAATTTTATTTTTCATTCGATGTGCTTTCGTCAGTCCAGGTGCTGTGCATTAACGGAAACGGCGGAAACCGGTTTCTGGATGCCCTGTATGCACAGGACTCATCCGTACACTTTACCAATGTGGGCGAAAAATCGCTCGATTATGGCCGGCTCGCGGAATCGGATCTCATTATTATGAACGAGATTCCATCGGTTTCATCGGGCCTGGCAGCCGAAATTAAACGATATGTCGACAACGGAGGTACCATCCTCGTGCTGCCGGCAGCCAATGCCGACTTAAGTTCATACAACAGTTTCCTTGCCATGCTGAAGGCGCCCGTGTACCGTGAGCCCGATACTGCCGATACCCGGGTGGTGCGACTGAGCGAAGAAAGTTATCTTTTTCGCGATGTTTTCGAAAAACAACAAGGCAAAGCAGCGATTGATGTAAATACTGAACTTCCAAAGGTAAGCAGGCATTTCCCAATTGTTTTTTCGTCGGCCACGCTCACTGTGCCTATGATTGAAATGCTCAACGGGCGTAGTTTTCTTACGCTCACCAACAGCGGGATGGGGCAGATATTTCAAATGGCTGTGCCGCTCGACCCGGCGTTCAGCAATTTCCCTTTGCAGGCCTTATTTGTGCCGGTACTCTACAATATTGCACTTATCAGTCACCCGGTACACAGCCTTTACAGCATTATAGGCGACAATAAACCGTTACGGATGGGAGCAGCCATTCCCGATGGAGAGCAGGTGTACAAGATAAAATCGCCGGCAACTAATTTCGAAATGATCCCGCAGCTGACCCGATCGGGAAATATGCTGAATGTTTTTGTGGGCAACCAGGTGCCGGAGGCTGGCAATTATCAGCTGGTGGACAATAACAAAGTAATTTCAGGCCTGTCCTTCAACTACAACCGCAATGAGAGCAACCTCGAATGTTTCCCGGTGAGTGAACTCGAAACCATGCTTAATAAGGCTCATTTAAAAAACTTTAGCCTGGTGGAACCCGGGCAAAGGCCTCTTAACGAAGTTATTGCACAGATGAATAGCGGGACACAACTCTGGCGTTATTTCGTTTGGCTTGCACTGGCGATGCTGCTGGGCGAAATTTTGTTGATAAGATTTTTTAAAAAATAGATGTACAGATTTTATAAATTAGTTGTTAAGAGTAAATTTGCACAGGATTTTAGATTGGCACAAATAGTTTGTAACAAAATCGTTGTCAGTACTTTTTAAACTAAATTTCCTGGTTGCTGAACCCGGGTTTAAAGTAAGAGGACAATATTTGCAGTTAAGCTATAATCTATTTAAAATCAGATTGTAAGCCTAAAAATAGCAATACTAATAATGGACGAGAACGACGAATTGGCAGAAGGAACCTTTGAAGAGGAAGCCCCGGACCAGGAATTACCCGGTGAAGATACTGAACTGGAATTGCCGGCTGAAGGCGAATCCGGCGATGGCAATGATCTGCATCAAACCACCTTTCTACCCGGCATGTACCAGAACTGGTTCCTGGATTATGCGTCGTATGTTATTCTCGAAAGGGCGGTGCCCGAAGTACTTGACGGACTGAAACCGGTTCAGCGGCGCATACTCCACAGCATGTGGGAGCTGGAAGACGGCCGGTACAACAAAGTTGCCAATGTGATTGGTAACACCATGAAATATCACCCCCACGGCGACGCTTCCATTGGCGATGCTATGGTTCAGCTGGGTCAGAAGGAATTACTCATTGATACCCAGGGAAACTGGGGAAATATACTCACCGGCGACAGCTCAGCCGCCCCGCGTTATATTGAAGCAAGACTCTCGAAGTTTGCCCTCGATGTTGCTTTTAATCCGAAAACCACCAAGTGGAAACTTTCGTACGATGGTCGTAACAAAGAGCCGGTAAACCTGCCCCTGAAATTCCCTGTGCTGCTGCAAATGGGGGTTGAAGGTATTGCCGTTGGACTTGCCTCCAAATTACTTCCGCATAATTTTGTCGAGCTTATTGATGCCTCCATCGCGGTACTCCGAGGGCAGGATTTTACCCTTGTGCCCGATTTCCCTACCGGGGGACTTGCTGATGTAACAAGATACAACGATGGGCTGCGTGGCGGAAAAGTAAGGATCAGGGCCCGCATCAGCCAGCTCGATAAAAAAACGCTGGTTATTACCGAAATTCCATGGGGTACCACTACCGGCGACCTGATTGATACCATTATTGCCGCCGCCGATAAAGGAAAGATCAAGATCCGCAAAATTGATGACAATACAGCACAAAATGTTGAAATACTGATACATCTGCAGCCGGGTGTTTCGCCCGATCAATGTATTGATGCGCTGTATGCTTTTACTGATTGCGAACGCTCCGAATCACCCAACTCCTGCGTGATTCACAAGGGGAAGCCTTATTTTGTCGGGGTTAGGGAAATACTCCGCATTTCGGTCGACCGATCGGTTGAGCTGATCAAAATGGAACTGCTCATCAGGCAGGATGAGCTGATGGAATCCCTGTTGTATGCTTCGCTCGAGCGCATTTTTATCGAAAACCGTATTTACCGCGATATCGAAGAATGCAAAACCTGGGAGGCAGTGCTGCAGGCTATCGATAAAGGACTGGAACCGTACAAGCCTGAATTTTACCGCGTTATCACCGAAGATGACCTGGTACGATTAACTGAAATCAGGATTAAACGCATTTCGAGGTTCAATTCGTTTAAAGCCGACGAACACATCCGTGCCCTGAACGAGGAACTGAACCAGGTTAGATATAACCTTGAGCATCTTACCGAATATGTAATCGATTTTTACGAGAGCATTCGTAAAAAATATGCAACAGGCCGCGAACGCAAAACAGAGCTGCGGAACTTCGAAAGCATTGAAGCTGCTGCTGTTGCTGCCGCCACCCAGAAACTATATGTAAACCGCGAAGAAGGTTTTGCCGGTTTCGGTTTGAAAAAGGATGAATTTGTGTGCGACTGCTCCGACATCGACGATATTATTGTTTTCCGCGAAGACGGGACTTTTGCCGTTACCCGTGTGGCCGAAAAAGCATTTGTGGGCAAAAACGTAATCCACATCGATGTGTTTAAAAAGAACGATGAGCGAACGGTGTACAACATGGTGTACCAGGACGGAAGACTCGGCGGCGCTTACATCAAGCGGTTTTCGGTTACCGGGGTTGTACGCGATAAGGATTATGTGCTGACTAAAGGTACGGCCGGGTCCAAAGTACTTTATTTCACGGCAAATCCAAACGGCGAATCCGAAATTATAAAAGTCAGCCTGAAACCAAAACTCAGGCTCAAAAAGCTGAATTTCGAGTTCGATTTTTCCGAGCTGGCTATCAAAGGCCGCAGTTC
>CAYNVK010000027.1:0-15362 GCA_964400395.1 uncultured Lentimicrobiaceae bacterium
CATTTTTAGGGAAAGTAACAGTTAGTTTTCCCGAGGGATTTACCTTTCCAAACAAGATATCAGCCACGGCGGTTCCTGTTTCCTGGCCCAGGTACCAGCCTTCGAGCAATGTAGGGGCACTAACCAACAGCTTATCGGCTATGGGGCGGCCGTTCAGCAAGAGCACAATCACAGGTTTCCCGGTTTGTTTAACAGCTTTTACCAGGTCCGCCTGCCGGCCAAATAAAGATAAATCATCGCGATCGCCACGATGGTTTTCGGCCCAGCCTTCGCGGCAAATGGATTCGTTTTCGCCAATAACAAGCAGTACCATATCGCTTTGTGTCGCCACGGCAGCTGCTTCGGCAATGAGGACTGAATCCGCTTTTTCGCTGTTTAAAACCGTGTTGTCGTTGTCCCAGAACGATCCGGGCGTGGTGGTAATTTTGCAGCCTTCGGCATAGGTAACTTCAAATTTCCCGTTGGCAAACTGTTTCATGCCTTCAATCACTGATATGCCTTTTCTGGGCTCATTGCTGTACCCTCCAAGATGGATATCGGCGGCATTGGGCCCGATTACAGCCAACGTTTTAATGTTGGAAGCATCGAGCGGCAGCAGCTGATTTTCATTTTTAAGCAGCACCAGCGATTCGTGGGCAGCTTTCAATGCCAGATCGCGATGTTGACTGCAATTGGTAACTGCACGTGCTTTTTCAACATCCGCGTAAGGGAATTCAAATAATCCAATCCGGAATTTGTCGAGCAACACCCGCCTCACGGCATTATCCAAATCCTTTTCGGAAACAATTCCGTTTTTTACCAGTTCAGGTAAATTCCGGTAATAGCTTTTCTTATCCATTATTTCAAGATCATTGCCTGTTTGCAATGCCAAACGAGTTGCATCCGATTGATTTTCGGACACAGCATGTTTGCGGTCAAGATCTTCGATTCCGCCCTGGTCAGTTGTAATGTGACCATCGAAGCCCCATTCGTCTTTCAAAACGGTTTTCAACAGCCATGCGTTTGCGTGGTTAGGAATTGAAGCCCATTCGTTGTACGATGGCATCACACTGCGTGCATGGGCTTCTTTAACCGCTATTTCGAATGGATACAAATGGTTTTCGCGAAAATACCGCTCATCGCAAACCACCGGCGATGTATTGTTTCCTCCTTCTCCCTGGCCATGGCCGGCAAAATGCTTTAGCGTCGAAATTACATGTTGGTTATCGATGAGAGGTTTACGTCCCTGGAAGCCCAGTACGGCAGCCTTTCCAAGCCTGGCTGTGAGGTAAGTGTCCTCACCGTAGGTTTCTTCGGTCCGGCCCCAGCGTGGATCGCGGGCCAGGTCGATTACCGGCGAAAGCGCCTGGTGAAAGCCCCGGGTGCGCATTTCGAGTGCTGTTGCTGTGAAAACCTGCTCGATAAGTGTGGTATCCCAGCTACAGCTGAGGGCGATAGCCTGCGGAAAACTGGTTGCGCCGGCAGCCATGAAACCGTGCAGGCCTTCGCCTATATACAGACATGGAATTCCTAAGCGCGATTTTTCAATCAGTATTTTCTGCAGGGCATTATCCAGTTTCATTGCTTTTTCCATGGGCATCTTCACCTGGAAAAATGTAACCGCGCCTATTCCATGCGGGAACATGGCAAGAACTTTTGCCTCATCAATGTTACCCTTAGCGTCAAAAAGGCTGTCGCCAACATTCAGGAAGCACAGCTGTGCGGCTTTTTCCTGGATGGTCATTTTTGCCATTAACAGTTCTACTCTTTTTTCGGCAGGCAACGACGGATCGAGGTAATCAGCCTTTTGCTGGCTAACTGCATTCAACGAAAGTGCCACCAGGAAAATGAAGATGAATTTTTTCATCTGTTTATTTTTTATTTTTTTACAGGTCAGATGCCTGCCCGATGCAGGCGGGGAATACGCCATGAGAATAATGATTTCGGTTGGTGAGCAAATTTATTGGCTCATGGCTATTTCATGGAAATGAGATTTTGTTACCGAAATCAGGCGCTTCAAGCATATAAATACCTGAAGCGCCGATAAGTTTCGAGCAATATAATTGTTTAAATCTTACTTTTTTACAGTTCAATTTCCTGTTTCAGCAGGATGTTGTCGCTGGCTGAACCGACCAGAATTTCGAATTTCCCGGGTTCGAGCACCCACTGTTTTTTTGCAGGGTCGTAATACTGAAATGCACGCTGGTTGAGGGTTACAGAAACGGTTTTCGATTCTCCGGCCTTCAGATTTACCTTCGTGAAACCTTTCAGTTCTTTCAACGGGCGTGGCAAGGCCGATTGCGGATCGCTGACGTACACCTCGGCAATTTCCTTCCCTTCAACCTTCCCGGTATTTTTAATGGTAAATGATACTACACAATTTAAGTTTTCACCTTTACCCGAAATGTCTGCTTTAAAGTTATCGTAAGCAAAAGTGGTGTACGAAAGGCCAAACCCGAACGGGAACATGGGCTTCACGTTTTTGGTATCGAAATACCGGTACCCAACCAGCAGGTCTTCATTATATTTTACAACACCATTTTTGCCCGGATACTCGCCCAAAATATGAGCCGGTGAATCCTCCAGCTTCACCGGAAGTGTATACGTTAATTTACCTGAAGGATTTACATCACCTGTAAGTATTTCGGCCAGAGCGGTACCGGTTTCCATTCCGAGATAGCTTGTGTATACCAGGGCTTTGGTGTCGGCAATCCAGCTGCCCATTTCCACCGGGCTTCCGGCAATCATTACCACTACGGTATTTGGATTAGCCTTCAGAACAGCTTTTATAAGTTCATCCTGCCCGTAAGGGAGTTTCATGTCGGGTTTGTCCTCGCCTTCGCAATCGTTGCCGGATTCATGGTTAAGCCCGCCGAACAGGATGACCCCGTCAGCAGCAGCGGCTGTTTTTACTGCTTCAGCAATTAAGAATTTATCGCTGGCTTTGCGGTCTTTCGTAATTGTATATCCTTGAGCAAAATTGATTTTCACCGTATTCCCCAGTCGTTTCTGCAATCCTTCGAGCGGTGAAATTTCGTATTTTGCTTTTATTACCGTGCTTCCACCACCGCGGGCATGTTTGCGGGTGGCATTGTCGCCTATTACAGCCAGCGTTTTGATGTTTTTCAGGTTAAGCGGCAGTACTTCGTTGTTTTTAAGTAGTATAATGGATTCTTCAGCTACTTTCAGTGCTGTTTTTGCCCGCTCAGGAGTGCCAAGTTTTGCAGCCATACCGGTAGTGTCGGGTTCAGCTTTACCCATGATGTTCAGTTTCAGCATCACATAAAGTATTCTTCTCACTTTATCATCAACTACTTTTTCGTCAACTTTCCCGGCTTTAACTAAATCAAGCAGAGGCTTACCCATATAGTAGTCGCCTTTTTTGCCTTCAACCGGGTACATTTCGAGATCAAGGCCACTGTTGGCGCATTCCAGCGTACTGTGAGCAGCACCCCAGTCTGTCATCACCAGACCTTTAAATCCCCATTCGCCCTTCAGAATGTCTTTAAGCAGGTATGGATTCTGGCAGGCGAACTGTCCCCTGAATTGGTTGTACGATCCCATGATGCTGAGTACTTCGCCTTCTTTAACGGAAGCTTCGAAAGCCGGCAGGTAAATTTCGCGTAAAGCCCTTTCGGAAGCCTCCACATTGATAGTTCCCCGGTCCTTTTCCTGGTTATTGAGCGCATAATGCTTGGCGCAAACTGCAATTCCTTTCGACTGTGCTGCTTTAATGAAGCTCACTGCAAAACGAGAAGTCAGAAATGGATCCTCACTCATATATTCCCAGTTGCGGCCATTAAGCGGAGTGCGATGTATATTCAGGCCGGGAGCCAGCATAATATCTTTACCACGGGCAATGGCTTCTTCGCTGTAGGCGTAGCCAAATTCGGCAGCAAGTTCAGGGTTCCACGATGAGGCCAGTGAAGTAAGAGCCGGGAAATAGGCTGTTGCGTCGTTCGTCCAGTTGGCCGAATTCCAGCTGTCAGGATCATTTTCCTCGCGAACGCCGCAAGGGCCATCCGAGAGGTGAAGGGCCGGAATTCCCAACCGGGGAATGGCGGGAGTGGTAAAATAAGTATTCCCGTGTATGAGTGATATTTTTTCCTCCAGCGTAAGCTGTGAAAGCAGTTTTTCGACTTTTTGATCCATGGTTTCAGAAGTTTTGCAGGAGCTAAGCAGTAAACTTCCGATACCCGCAATTAAAATTAATTGTAGTTTGATTCGCATAAGTGTTTGACGTTATTGGTTTTGTAAGTGAAGTGGGCTATTTTATTCCGAATTGAGCGCGGATCCAGGCCATTCTTTTTGTGTAAAAGTCATTTGGCAACCCATGCCCTGATAAGGGGTAAACAATGTATGATTTTTCGGTAGTTACCTGGTTATATGCCGCAAAATTAATGTGCGGGGGACAAACGTCATCAACCAATCCGGCACCCATAAGCATCGGGGCTTTTATCCACGCAGCAAGATTTTTAATATCGATATAGCTCAGGGTGGTATACACCTGTTGCCAGGTTTGTTTTTTCTCTATGTCCACATAATTAACAAATTCGTTTCCCGGCCAGCTTGCAACCTGGAAATAGTGTTCGAAATCTGAAAGAAAAGGCACCTGTGGCGCACAAGCTTTAATTCGGGTATTATTGAGTGCTGCCGTTGCAAAAGTGAGCGCTCCGCCCTGGCTGGCTCCTTCAACTGCAACACGCGTGGTATCCACTTCGGGGCGCGAGAACAGAAAATCGACAGCCCGAACGCAGTCCATGTAAGCCCCGCGGTAAATATACAACTCCTTGTCGTTAAGGAAATACATCAGGTAACCGGGGAATCCGGGGTTTATATCGTCCTTGCTGTTGCCATGCCCGCGTATGTTAAGCCCGAATCCAATCAGATCATCGCCGTAATCAACATAGGCAGGGATAATGGTGCTGCTATAACCCTGTACCTGCATAACAGCCGGATATTTACCGGGTTTGGCCGGCACCGAATACCATCCGCGAATCAGCACATTGCCCAATGAGCGCATTTCGACGAGGTAAATATTCCGCCTGGCGGAGCATAGCGAGTCAATTCGGGTAACCTTGTATTGAGGGTCAACGGCAGCAAGTTCCTTTTTTGCCCGGTTCCAGTAATTGGCAAAATCGGGTTGCGGATTGGGCGGAGATACAATCTTTTCAGGCTCATATCCAAACATGAACGAGGTGTTTTTGGTAACCAAATCGTTGCCTAAAGTAACATAAGCCTTGTAAAATCCAGGTTCAAGGCCATTGAGCGTAAAGTTTACCAGGGCTGATTTTTTGCTTTTTATTGAAATCTCTTTTTCCTGGGTGGTGATCTCCTTTTTGAAATCGGAAACTATACGAAGGTGCAACTTCCCTTTGAAAAGTTTTGAGAATTCATTTTTCAGGTTTAACTGAAGATTTACCGGGTTTGCGCCTTTATAAATGCGGTCTTCGAAAGCAAAAACGGGTTCTATACTGATTTTGTCTGCCAGCCCTTGTACCGTTAACTGTATGGGATCGCCATAAATACCGCCGCCACCTGTATAATCGAAAACCCTTACGGCAATAGTATTTGGTTTATCCCAGGCTATTTTTGAAGCCGGAATATTGTACAGCCGTGGTGCATCGTATTTTGTGGCATAGTTTGGAGGTAATTCCCCGGTTTTGCCTACCAATTCGCCGTTGAAGTAGGTAAAATCAACATCATCAATTTTTCCAAGCTGCAGCGAAAAACCACCATAGGTTTCGGCATCTTTCCTGAACTTCGAAGGTATGGTGAAGGTAGCACGATACCATCCGTAGCCGTCGTAAGCAGCGAATCCCTGGTCTTCCCATACTGTACCCGGTGTTATGGTGCCCCAATCAGCATCGTTAAAAGTTGGGGATGCCCATGCCGGATCATCTCCTGTTTTAAATTTCCATTTCCCGGGTAACAGGCTTTGTGCCGAAGCAGCCGCGTAAATCGAAATACAGATGAGTATGATGAGTGATCGTTTCATAAACTGGAATTATGGTGTTTTTAATTGCTGGATTTTTAGATTATAGCGCGATTTTTTGTTCGGTTCCGTCGTAGGTTACTACATGGTCGGGAGTGCCGTCGAGTTTAAGTTTTCCGGGTTTGCCGGGTGTTACAAATATGATGTTGAATGTTCTTTTTTCGGTAATGCCGGCAAATTTACCTTTTCGCGCGCCAATCAGTAATGTTTTGGTTGAATTATTAAAACTAAATGGGATGAGCGAATAAGCGCCTTTCTCGTAATTGTAATTGATGTTTTCGTCCTCGTAAAGTGTAAAGCTACCATCTTTTCCTTCGCATACATACAATGTAACAGGATCGGCTGGTTTCTGGGTTGTGTACTGAATTTCGGGGCCTACGGGCAGTATGGCTCCTTCGCGGACAAATACCGGGATGCTGCTGTAGGGCGCAGCGGCATCGATGGTTTGACCTCCGTTGTAATGTTTCCCGGTAAATAAATCGTACCAGCCGGTATTTGCAGGTAAGTATACTTTTCTCGATCGGGCGCCGTATTCGTACACTGGGTTTACCATGATAAAGGGCCCGAAAAGAAACTGGTCGTCGATATTCTGTACCCGGGTATCAGCTCCAAAATCCATCACCAAAGCACGCATGATGGTATAGTCGTTCAGCCATGCCATGCCCGAAAGAGAGTAAATATACGGCATCAGCCTGTAACGAAGTTTATCAAAGGCCAGCATTGCCTGGTAAGCAGGATGGTTTTCGGGAGCAATGTTATACATTTCCCGCAACGGGAACTGGCCATGTGACCTGAAAATAGGAGCAAACGTGCCAAACTGGAACCATCGTGTCTGTAGTTCGCGCCATTCGTCGAGGTCTTTTCCTTTGGCATCGTAGTACCGTGTTTCAACGGCAAATCCTCCTATATCCATTGTCCAGTAAGGAATACCGGAAAGGCAGAAACTGAGTCCGCAGGGGATCTGCGATTTCATGTCGTGCCAGCGTGATGAAATATCACCGCTCCAGTTGGCTGCTGCATAGCGCTGCAAACCTGCAAAAGCAGAACGGGTAAGGATGTAAACACGTTGATCGGGATTGGTTTTGCGCTGTCCTTCGTACACGGCTTTGGCTTGCTGGAGCGAAAATGCATTGAAATATTTTGCTGCCGGCCCAAGTGCGGTAGGATCCATCAGGGCTTTGCGTTCGTCCATGGGCAGGTTCGAGGTAATATCCGGTTCGGTAGCATCCATCCACCAGGCATCCACACCCTTGCTGTAGAGTTTAGTGTTGATCTGGTTCCAGAATGCAAGGCGTGCATCGGCATTAAAAGCATCGTAAAAAGTTGAAACAAAACCCAGCCAGTCCTTGCGGTTCTTTTCGATATTGAGTTTGTATAACCAGCCATGTTTGTCCATTTCTTCATAGTTCCTGGTGCCTTTGTAATACTTGGCCCAAACGGAAATCATCAGGTGTGCGTTGAGTGAATCGTGGAGTGTGGTCAACATCGATTTTGGATCCGCAAAACGGGTGCTGTCGAAGTCGTGATCGCCCCATTTATCAATGGGCCAGTATTGCCAGTCGAGCACAATATTGTCAATAGGAATTTGTCGTTTCCTGAATTCGCGTACCGTGCCGAGTATTTCATCCTGAGTTTTGTATCGTTCGCGGCTTTGCCAGAAACCCATGGCCCATTTGGGCATTACCGGCGATTTCCCGGTGAGGGTCCGGTATCCGCTGATAACTTCATCCATATTTTGCCCCGCGATAAAATAATAATCAATCTGGTCGGCTACTTCGGAGTACAGTGAAATACGTTGCTGGTCTTCTGTTTTTAATGGGTTCAGGTGTTTCAGGGCAATAAACGATTCGCCGCCATCGGGAATCCATTCAATTTTCAGACTGTACTTTTTGCCTGCTTCCATGTTGAAATCGTAATGTATCGAACAGGGATTCCAGCATTGGCGCCAGCGGTCGACGAGGAGCTTTCCGTCGACCAATAATTTAGCGTATCCCGCCGAGGTGAAGATGAATTTATGCAAACCGGTAACCTCCGATTCAATAGCACCTTCCCAGGTAACAGCGCCTTCGCCCAGGTTGAAACCTGCAGGGAATTTAGGAAGGTCGGGAATAAACTGGTAGTTAATTTCGTTTTCTGATCGGGTAACAAATACCTTCGCCGGGTCTTTTTTATCCCTATACGTGGCTGTAATTGAGCCTTCTTTACCGTTTTTATCATACAGCTTTAACCCTGCAATCTCTTCGTATTCGCGCACATCACCAAATTTGGTACGCGAATTATTATCCCAAAGTATGCCGTAATTCTTGCTCGAAACCAGGAATGGAACCACAGCCTGGGTATTGTATTGAAACAGATCGGCATCTTTCCCCTTCAGGTTCAGGTAATTGGTTTGGTTTGCGCCCAGGCCGTATAAAGCTTCATCGGCCGGCGATTCAAATTGCTGGCGAACAGCCAGGAAATCTTTATTGCCCACCCTGGCAGCTTCGAAGCTTCTGCCTCCTTGTTTTTCAGCCAGGATAACTTTGCCGGTAGTATCAGTAAACACAACTTCGCCCGTACGCAATAAAACCAGGGCTTTAACAAGCGAGGTTTTAAGAATAACAGTATCCTTTTTTTCTGAAACAGTGAAATCAGCCTTGCGTTTCAGTGTATCAATGATCATCAGGCTCTTTTCGTCAGTAAAATTATCACCCGGAACAGCGCTCACACGGATAATTCCAGCTGATATTACCTGTAATCGTACGGATTGTTTAGGAGTGGATTCGGTTTTTTGCAGGTTCACAATCACCCCGTCGGGAAATGTGGTGTAAAGTTTTGTCTTGCACGAAACCAATATTGTCATCGAAATCAGCACGACAACTATCTGGAACTTTCTGGTAAAACGATTATTCATGATGATGTTTTTATGAAAGTGAAAAATTACTCAACGAAAGCAAGCAAGCTGAAAAAAGTTAAGTAGCGTTACAAAATTACGGGTTAAACGAATCTCGCATCGTAAGGTTGATAAATTGTAGCGGCAGCAATTTTGTGCGTCAAAACCCTGGTATTGTAACTCCTCATTCGGACAAAAAATGCCTGGTTATATGTACCGGCAAGGGCACACAAACCAGGCATCCCAACTTCAAACCTCAACCAATCAATGCTTATTTTAAAAAGACTATGTTATCAAAGTAGAATGTTTTATCTGCTCCTTTAATCTGGAATGTAACGTTGTTAACAGCGTTTAAATTTGACCAGCCGGCAGTTAACAGATCAAATTTGAAGTAGGTCCAGGTTTTGGCCGGAATAGTAAAGCTTTTCCAGGGCCCCCAGTTTACGGTTACCTGCACATCGAAATCAACATCGGCACCTTTAGCCCAGAAAGCAAAATACCTGCATGCCGAAGCATCAACTGAACCGGAATTACCCAGTTGCATTCCGCCCCATCCGCCTGCATCAAAGACAGCTTTCATGGATGAAGTTCCAGTAATGAATGCTTCGGTTGATGGTGCATATGCGCCACCCCACGACCAACTTTCAAATCCGTTCTTCAGGTTATCAGTAAAAACCTGTACCGCTTTGTCAATGTTGGTAAATACCTGGCTCGACACGGTGAACCCCGACAAATTGGTTACTTTCAGCTTGCCGCTGATAACCTCCGATGCCGGCATGGTAATTACCAGTTGTTTCTTTGTTTTCGAAACAATAGTTGCAGCATCTGTTGTTCCGTCAATTACAACTTCCGAAACGTCATCAAGGTTATTGCCGGTAATTGTTACGGTTGACCCGGCCTCGAAATCATTCGGGAATACGGATGAAAGAATGGGCAGCGCAATTACTTTAAACGGGACTTCAAGGGTTTTTCCTTCACTGTTTGTCAGCACGATCTTCTGATCACCGCCAACTGCCGTATCAGGAACCCTGATGAGCAGGTGTGTATCTGTATTTAAAGTGGATGTTACCGTTGCTGGAACACTTCCTGAACTGAATACAGCCGAACGTATATCGCCAAGGCCTGTTCCGGCGATGGTAAGCATG
Source organism: uncultured Lentimicrobiaceae bacterium (assembly GCA_964400395.1). Classification (GTDB taxonomy): domain Bacteria; phylum Bacteroidota; class Bacteroidia; order Bacteroidales; family UBA4417; genus UBA4417. The sequence goes on from CAYNVK010000027.1 coordinate 9,992, forward strand.
GTTCCACCTTGACCTTCGACCGGTTCAATGTTTGTCAGAACCGGGGTGCCTGCAGGATAACTTGGGCTGCCATCAGTATCCTTTACGCATGATGATATGCTAAAGGCAAAAGCTGTAATGATGAGAGCCAGTATCGAAATTCGGGCTATTATTATCTGTTTCATTTTTCGCGTTTTTAAGTTTATTTGGAATAATAACGAACCGGGTCTTTAGCCAATTCAGGATCCTGTAATAGTTCGCTGGCAGGTACCGGCAGGTACATGTGGTCCTCGGTAAATGTTACATATACCGGACTTTCATACTGCCCGCGGTTTTGCTTTTCGATTATTGATTTGGCTTTGGCAAATCCCTGGCGCTGAATGTCGAACCAGTAATCGCCTTCGAATGCAAATTCCATGCGTCGTTCCTGCATAATTTCATCCTTTGTAACGGAAGCCCTTGATGCCAGTCCTGCACGATTGCGAACACTGTTATAGGCGTTTAGCGCATTAATATCCGATGTCGAACCATTTTCACCCATTATGGCTTCAGCATAAATTAGAAGTACATCGGCATAGCGCATCATCATGAAATTCTGCCCGGTGTTCATACCCAGTACCGGTTCTCCGCCGTATTTGCTTCCCGGCCCTATAACATATTTAGCTATGTTCGAACGTGTACCGTTCTTTGCGCCACCATGGTCTGTTGATTGAATGGTGTCATACACATAACCATTGGCCATAAAGGCGTTGTAACCGGCATCAGCATTCTGTGGTTTCCAGCTTGGCATGGTCCAGCCTTGTTCCATAACAGTTGCAGGACGTCTCTTATCGCCTGGTTCCCACGATTGCATCAGGTCAATTGAAGGACGGAAAAGCTCCCACATATTTGCTTCGGATGTGGAGAGGTTGTTTGGACCACGGTCGGCCATAAGCTGGCAACCAGCGCCCCATGGATTTCCAGTAAGCTGGTACTGAATGGAAAATATGGATTCAACATTGTTGTTCATCGAACTGCTGTTGAACATTTTAGCATAATTTTCAGTCGGTACCAGTTGATATTTACCCGAATTGATCACCTCGAGAGCCTTGGCAGCTGCATTGGTATAATCTTTGGCATAGAGATACATTTTAGCTAAATAAGCTTTAGCCGAATATTTGGTTGCACGCCCTGGTACATCACTTTCGGGTAGTCCGGCTTCTGCCAGCTTCATTTGCTCGATAGCATACTTCAGTACATCTTCCTTCACATAGCGGGGAATATTAAAGTTGCCTTCGAGCGCTATTTTGCCCGGATCGTCGATAATAGGCGCATCACCAAAAGTGCGAACGATGTAAAAATAGGTTATACCCAGCACAAAATGGCACTCAGCAATTCCCGGATCGAGTATGGCAGGGTCACCGCCTACGGTTTTCTTAAGTTCAAAGGCCTGCAGGTACGAAGCTGCCCAACCTCCAACTTTATAGAAAGCAGTCCAGCAATAGCTTACTAACGGAGTAGCCGCTGACTGTGAGAAATTAACGAAGGCAGAATAGTCACCATTCCCTTCGTAGGAATGCGAGTTGCCTGACATTACATCGCCTATATCGTCCAGACCACGGCTCATAAAGCCAGCCCAGGGCAAACCACTGTAAAGTGTACTGGTAGTCGCTCTCACTTCGTCAGCAGTATTGTACGAATTATCAACTGTAACGCTTGTCAGTGATGTCCTTTCAGTAAAATCTTTACTGCAGGAAGTAATGCTAATAAGCGCTATTACAAGGATATATGTGATTTTGTTTTTCATTTTCTTAAGGTTTTTGTGTTTAACCCAACGGGGCATATCAGAATTCGACGTTAACTCCAAAAGTGATAGTCCTTGGATTAGGATAGTGACCCTGGTCAACATTCATCAAGGTAACACCATTGTCGTACGAACCGATTTCAGGATCGTAACCCGAATAGTTCGTGAAAGTGTAGAGGTTCTGAGCTGACATGTAAACCCTGAGGTTCGTCATTTTGATCCGCTGCACCAGGTTCTGTGGCAAACGGTAACCAATGGTCAGGTTCTGGATGCGCAGATACGATCCATCTTCAATATAGCGGTCGGAGATGTACGTGTTGTTGGAGTTGGTAGTGGTGAAACGTGGTAAAGCTCCGTCAGTATTAGTTTCGCTGTAATGATCAAGAACATCCGACATTTGATTCAGGTAAGCGTTGTTCAAACTCGTTAGCTGCCATCTCAGGAAGTTAAAGATTTTGGCGCCATAGCTTCCCTGGAGGAACAGAGATGCATCAAAACTTTTGTAGGTAAAGTTGTTGGTAAAACCAAAAGTGAATTTTGGAATCGGGCTGCCGATATAGGTCATATCTGCATCATCGATTTTGCCATCCGGTTGTCCGGTAAGTTTACCATTTGCATCTTTTCCATTAATATCCTTGTACCGAACGTCTCCCAACCAGGTGTGGATTTCATCTTTCGAATAACCGAACTGGGGCAACGAGGCGTCAAGTTCATCTTGTGTGCGGATTATACCATCGCTTAGCAGTCCGTAGAAAGAACCAATCGGCTGGCCCGGTGCTGTGTAGGTAAGATTGTAACCAGCATAATAAACTGACCCTATAATTGAAGAGCTTTCGTTAAGCAGTTTATCAAGCTTATTGGTATAGTGCGAATAGATAAGTGATGTTGTCCACGAGAAATTATTATTTGTGATGTTGTGGCTGGTCAAACTAACGTCAACACCCTTGTTTGTCATCTGTCCGATATTCCCGATTGGGGCTTTCAAATCGTTCCAGTTCGAACCAATTCCCAGGAAAGTAGGGCCTGTTGAGAACAACAGCATATTGCTGGTAGTTTTGGTGTACAGGTCAAGGGTAAGATCAATACGATTTTTTAGGAAACTCAAATCGAGACCAATATTCGAGGTGATAACTTTTTCCCATCCAAGATTGGGGTTGGCTATACCATACAGGTAGTTGGTAGCTACGCCGTTAACAGTTCCGAAACCGGCAGGGCCAGGCCATATACTGATATTTGAAGTATATGGTGGGCTGGGTGCTCCACCGGGCAGGTTCTGGTTACCAACACCACCATAGCCTAACCTGAGTTTGGCATACGATACTAAATCTTTCTGCGATTGCATGAACGACTCATTGGTAATTGTCCAACCTAAGGACAAGCCGGGGAAATATCCCCATTTGTTGTTAGGTCCGAAGTTCGATGAGGCATCCCCACGATAACTGAATGAAAGTGAGTATTTGTTGTTGTACATATAGTTGGCACGGAAGAAATATGATTCCATCGCCCAGTCGCCTTTACCGCCACCAAGTTCCCAGGTAGTCTGGTCGGTGCTACCTGCATTCAGATCGTGAATGTTATTGGTAAGGTCAAGTTTGGTGCCCGAAATTTGCTCCCAGTACGAGGATTGGGCTTCGTGGCCGGCAGTGGCTGAAATATTATGCTTGCCTAATGTTTTGTTGTAATTCAGATAAACACGGCCAGCCCAGTAATAACTGTTATTACGCGTATCGATAAGTTTGCTTCTCAGTTCCCTCGGGCCAACATTAGCGGCATCCTGGTAAGCAATATTATTATGGTTGCCAAGTTGATAGGAAACTTCACCTTTCAGTGAGAAGTCTTTCATGAATTTGACCTCGGTATACAGGTTGCCAAATATCTGTGTCATTATCACCGTATTACCTCGGGTAAGGCTGTTGGCAACAGGGTTGTCCTGCGAGTATTGTATACCGCCAACGGTTTGTCCGCCACCCCATGTTCCGTCGATATTTTTAACCGGAGTTAATGGATTTTGGATACAGGCAAGCCAGATAGTTCCCGAAGGTGCGTTATCGGCAAGAGCTACATTCTGAGTGCTCCGCATAATGTTTGCACTTACGCCGAAGTTCAGCCAGCTTTTTACCTGGTGGTCGAGATTAAAACGGCTCGACAAGCGTTCGTAATCCGATCCTTCGATGTTACCGGTTTGGTTCAGATACGAAGCGGATGCATAGTATGAAGTCCTGTCCTTTGAACCGGAGAAACTCAAGGCATGGCTTTGGGTATATCCATCGCGGAAAATAGCCTCCTGCCAGTCTGTTCCGGGGCCAAGTATGCTGGGATCTTTAAATTCTTCGGCCGGAGTCATGTTAATCAAAGGTAAAACTCCGTTCTGGTATTCAGCAAACTGCTGCAGGTCCATTACATCCAGCCTCTTTACAATCTGTGATGTGCCGAAGTATCCGTCGTAAGTAACCTTTCCGTCAGCCGATTTACCTTTTTTAGTGGTAATAAGAATAACTCCATTGGCAGCCTGCGAACCATAAATAGCCTGCGACGATGCATCTTTCAATACATCAATGGTTTCAATATCATTCGGGTTGAGCCCGGCGAGCATACTGTTACCGGTTTGTCCGCGGCCTCCTCCCAGTCCATCATAACCTGAACTCGAAACGGTGTTGGAAGTAAACGGTACTCCGTCAATAACAATAAGCGGGTCGTTGCTGTTGATGGTAGTTAAACCCCTTACCCTGAGTGCAACACCTCCGCCAGGCTGACCGCTGTTGCTTGTTACCGAAACTCCGGCCAGTTTGCCTTGCACGGCCTGGTCAATTCCGGTAACCGGGAGGTTTTTAAGTTCTTTCTGGCTTACCGAGGAAATAGCCGACGAAACCTGGGTTCGTTTTGCTGTTCCGTAACCGATTACGACCACTTCGTCGAGTGCAGTTGCCGCTGTAGCAAGGCTGATTTTTAATGGCTCGGTGCCGATAGCAACCTCCTGGGGTACCATCCCGACAAAGGTTACAACAAGTGTTTTGGCTGTGGAAGGCACCTGTAAGGTGAATTTTCCATCCAATCCCGAAGTGGTGCCAATGGTAGTACCTTTCACCACGATGGTTGCACCCGGAAGCGATTCGTTGTTTTCACCATATACTGTGCCTGTAACCGGTTTGGTCTGCTGGGCAGATACATGTAGCGAAAAGCCTAATACAACAAAGCAAAGGAGTGCAATTGTTTTGAGTAGTTTATTTTGCATAACTGGTTTTATTTGATTATCCAAATTTAGTTGCACCCTTGTCAATTCGATAATACTATTTTATCACTTTATTGCGAATAATTGATGATACTTGTTTTATAAATTTTATCATCAGTTCGAATAATGTTATTTAATATGCTGATAAATAGCATAATAAATCAAATTTAGATACACTTTACAGGTGCTAATGAGGTTGAGAATTAATTGTATTAATCTTACACTAAATCTTCATGATGGAAAGTTAAATTGCAAAAAGCCGATTGAATAGCCAGTGCTCCGGGTACTCATTTTATGCTCAGCACCCTCAGCAGAGCCGGCATTTACTGTAACAGGAACAGCAACGGGCCCGCAATACCGCAAAATTTGAATCAGCATAT
>CAYNVK010000028.1:0-10499 GCA_964400395.1 uncultured Lentimicrobiaceae bacterium
CTCAGCGTTACCGCGTTTTTGTGCGCGAAAAGGCGTTCCGCTTCAGCCATCAGTTCAATAGCCGGGCCGATAGTTTGAATGCCTTCTTTTGTGAGTTCCTGGAAGGTGATTTTAGTAACAAAACTATCGAGCGATACGCCGCTGTAATTTCGTGCATATCCGTTAGTTGGCAGGGTGTGATTGGTTCCGCTTGCATAATCGCCGGCACTTTCGCAGCTGTAGTTTCCCAGGAAAACAGAGCCGGCCTTTGTAACCCCGGATGCATTTTCGCGTGCATTTTTCACAGCCAGTATCAGGTGTTCGGGAGCGTAACTATTGCTGAATTCGATGCATTCGCTGATGGTTTTCAGCCGGATAGCTTTGCTGTTTTCGATGGCTTTCATCGCAATATCTTTTCGCGGTAAGGAGGCGAGTTGCTTGTCTAATTCCAGAAGCGTGGTATCGATTACAGATTCATCGTCCGACAGCAAAATAACCTGGCTATCCGTTCCGTGCTCGGCCTGCGAAAGCAGATCAGCAGCTACAAACGAAGGATTGCACGAATCGTCAGCAATAATAAGTACTTCGCTGGGTCCGGCAGGCATATCAATAGCTACGCCGAAATGCTGTGCAGCCTGTTTTGCCGCTGTTACATACTGGTTTCCGGGGCCAAAAATCTTATCCACTTTTGGAATGCTTTCGGTGCCAAAAGTGAGCGAAGCTATTGCCTGTATACCGCCCACCAAAAAAACGGAACTGATTCCTACCAGGCTTGCAGTATAAAGAATAACCGGGTTAGCTGATCCCTCAGCATCAGGTGGTGTGCAAAGAATTATGTTTTTACAGCCTGCCAGTTTAGCCGGGATACCCAGCATCAGCACCGTTGAAAACAAAGGTGCCGTTCCGCCCGGAATATAAATGCCTACCGATTCAATGCCACGGCTTTCGCGCCAGCAGTTTACACCTTTGCTGGTTTCGACTACGGTACCTGCTTCGGCCTGCGCAGCATGAAATATTTCGATATTTCTCTGCGCTTGCTGAATTGCGGCTTTGAGATCAGCCGGCACTTTTTCGGATGCCTCTTTAATTTGTTGCGGGCTTACAGCAAACGATTGCAGGTTAACCTTATCGAACAGCAGGCTGTATTTTTTCAACGCCTTATCGCCATCGCGTTTTATCTCCGCAAAAACCGTATTTACTATGTCATTCAGTTTTACCTGTTCAGCCAAGGGCCGTTGGGTAAGGTTTTGCCATTGTTCCCTGTCGGGATTGATTATTTTTTGCATGGTGTTGGGTATATGCCCGGCCTGAAGGCCGGGGTTGGTGGACGGCCTGATGGCCAGGGTTGGGACTGCCCCCCCCCCGGCCTGAAGGCCGGGGTTGGGTAGTCGGGGTTCAGAGTACCATCTTTTCGATCGGGATCACCAGTATTCCCTGGGCTCCCAGGATTTTAAGCTGGTCAATCACATCCCAGAATTCGTCTTCTTTCACCACCGAGTGTATGCTGCTCCAGCCTTCTTCGGCCAAAGGCAATACGGTTGGCGATTTCATACCCGGGAGTATCGATGCAATCTGGTCAATGGCTTCGTTGGGTGCATTGAGCAGTATATACTTATTTTCGTACGAATTTCTGACGGCTTTTACCCGGAATAAAAGTTTGTCGAGTATATCCTGTTTTTCCTGGCTGAGCGTTTTGTTCGAAATCAATACGGCTTCACTCGAAAATACCACTTCCACTTCCTTAAGCCCGTTCATAACCAGCGTACTGCCGGTGCTTACAATATCAAAAATGGCATCTGCCAATCCTATACCGGTTGCAATCTCTACGCTTCCGCCAATTTCTTCTATTTCGACATTGATGTTCCTTTCATCGAAAAATTTTTGCAAAATCTTAGGGTAGCTGGTGGCTATCTTTTTATTGTTAAAATATTCGAGCCCCGTATATTTTTCGTCGCGGGGAATGGCAAGTGAAAGTTTGCAGTTCGCAAATCCAAGTTTTTCAACTGAGAGCACATCCTTCTGTTTTTCCCACACTTCATTTTCACCTAATATCCCAATATCAGCAACGCCTTGTTCAACATATTGCGGAATATCGTCGTCGCGCAGAAACAGCACCTCGATCGGGAAATTTTTAGCTACGGTTTTAAGTTTGCGGTCTCCGTTGGAGAGTTTTATCCCACATTCCTTGAGCAGCTCGAGCGATTTTTCGCTCAGCCGTCCGGATTTCTGAATTGCAATTTTTAATTTACTCATGCTTTTGTTTTTTATTGCTGAGTAAACATGCGGGGGAGAATAAAAAAAACCCGGCTGTTTACTCAGACGGGTTTCGAAATATGTTTTCAGATTACAAAAATCACTTCCTTCCTGCCTGAGAGCTGGTATGAAAATGATGATGATGTAATTGAATGAAGTTCATGTTTTTGCTTTTTGCGCTGCAAAGATAATTAATTTATTTGACACAGAAAAATATCAGTCAAAAAGGCCTTCTACCGACAGGTATCTTTCGCCTGTGTCGTAATTAAAGGTTAAAATGCGTGAGCCTTCCGGTATTTCGGGGAGTTTTTTTGCAACGGCGGCCAAAGAAGCCCCGGTTGAAATTCCGGCAAATATACCTTCCTGCGAAGCCAGGTTGCGGGCATAATCGAAGGCTTCGTTTTTACCCACCTGTATAATCCCATCTACCAGGTCGGGCCTGAAAATGAGGGGAACAAAGCCGGCGCCAATGCCTTGCAGCGGGTGTGGAGAGGGAGCTCCGCCGCTAAGCACAGGCGAAAGTTCAGGCTCAACGGCAAATACTTTCAGGTTCGGGAATTTCTCTTTCAGAATTTCGGCTACACCTGTAATGTGGCCACCTGTCCCAACACCGGTAATAATATAATCCAGGCCGTCAGGGAAATCGGCCAGTATTTCGAGTGCCGTGGTTTTTTTATGTATTTCAACATTGGCCTGGTTGGTAAACTGCTGTGGAATCCACGAATTGGGGATTTCTTCGGCCAGTTCGGTGGCCTTGGCAATGGCGCCTTTCATTCCTTTTTCGCGGGGCGTTAGTACAAATTCGGCGCCATAAGCGGACATCAGTTTACGGCGTTCGATGCTCATCGATTCGGGCATCACCAAAATAAGTTTATATCCTTTTACTGCCGCTACCAGCGCCAGCCCTACGCCGGTATTGCCCGAAGTGGGTTCAATAATCACGCTGTCCGAATTCAGTAATCCTTTTTTTTCAGCGTCTTCTATCATCGCAAGCGCGATACGATCCTTAATACTGTTACCGGGATTGGTTCGTTCCAGTTTGATCCAGATGTGGTGCGAATTGCCGAATAGCCTGTTTATCTTAACATGAGGAGTGTTTCCAATGGTTTCGAGAATTGAGTTTGCTTTCATAGTTGTATGTTTGTTTTTAGAAAATCTACTTTAAAGTTTGTTATTTCAATAACCTGATTTTATAAACCGTTATTTGGTTGCAGTTTCATTGGCACTTCCTGTAGGAAAGGACAATTTAAATGTAATCTTGTTCAATAAACTATACACTTTGCATCCTACGCAATAGGCCAGTGTGGATTCCAGCACTGCAAAAAGAACCAGAATTCCCGACATTAGGTATACACCCGATGACCATCCGAATAAGGTGAAGAGCGTGAGCGCTGCTGAAAAAGTAAACCCGATTTTTGCGGCGAATTTTTTGCCACCGGCATCTATCAGTTTTTCCCTGACCTCGAAAATGTTTACTGCCTGAATGCCGATAAACCGGAACAGGCTCCATTGTTTTTTATCAAATCCCCGTACATAAAAATCGTAAGTCAGCAAAAGAAAAAGATAAGGCGATTGCAGCCAGGCGCCTGCTGCTGCGGTAATTGCTACCAGCAAAGCAACCACCCTTACCGTGGGTTCATTAATTTGTTTTCCTTCAATCGGACATGAATGTGCCATAATATTAGTTTTTTAAGGATTAAAAAGAGTTGGTTCAGATTTAAAATGGCTAATTAAGCCAGATGATATAATACTTTCCGTTGACTTCTATTACCTGTACCGGTAGTGTGGTTGATTTGTCGGTTGCCATAATTTTTAGTTTTTATGTGGATTAAAAGTGGGTTACCCGGAATAAAAAAAGCCCTTCCGGTTTTGCGAAAGGGCTTTGCTACAGTGTGGTGTGATGATTTATCTTTTACAACCAGGCATAGTAAAACCCTTCCGCAAATGGCGGCAGCAGCACATATTCATGTGATGAAGAAGGTTTGAACTTGCTGATACGGTTTTCATTTCGATGTGCTTTGGATAAAAAAAAACTCCCCTTTAAAAGGAGAGCTGTATGTCGGATGTTAATTAACTGATCTGAGCCCCCCTAAAATCAATAACAGCAGTTGCAGCAATGCATGCTGTGGGTAAAAGCGAAAGCTGATTTTAGGGTGTTGGTGTTCACGATGCTGATATTTTTGAACTGCAAAAATACAAATTAGATTTTTACCACATGATTTTTGCGCTTTCAGAACTTGTTAATGTTTGGTTAAAAAATAATAACGGTAGTTTGGAGTAGGTTTAAGTGTATGATTATCAATTCAGTAAAATGTTAGTTTCATTTGGGGGTAATTATTCAAAAGAGAAAAGCTGACCATTGATGATCAGCTTTTTGGGGTTCATGCGTAGTAATTACGAGATTTTCAACTTAGAGTGGAAGGAAGCTTGTGCCGGATTTGTTGTTTTTCTGCCAATCCATTCTGAAACGGGTCGGACAGTTGTCGCCAGTTATGGGCTCATTATTGCTATCGTAACCGAAAGTAATGGTTGCGCTTTTGCTGTCGGCGGGTACCTGGTGTATTTTTATTCCCGAAACAGGATTCCAGTCGCAGGCTTGTTTGTGCACAACGGGTTGGGTAATTTGTGTATAAAACTTCTCACCATCCCGGTTTGTACCCCATAATACCAGGTTCTGATATTCGCCTGCGCTTCCAAACCCATCAATGGTCAGGTTAAACTGACCCGGCGTTCCGGTGTAGGTGAGCTGGCGGGCAACATTCCAGGTGCGGCTGGTGCCGTTATCGAAACTGGCCTGCATGCTGCCGCTTACCTTTTCGACGTACGATGTAATTTTGGTGCCTACCTGCCAGCGATGTCCACCATTAACATTCACAAATGTTTTGGTTCCGTTTAAGGTAACCGATTTGCCGGTAGCCACGCGGGTTACAGTGTAGTTTATAAATTTGTATATCACGGTAGCTCCTGCCAGTTCCCAATGCATACCTGCTCTTTTCCTGATCTCTACTTTCCCGCTACGGTTCACTTTCCCATTACATGTAGTGCCGTTATAGGTTATAAATATGGATATAGTATCGTTTATAATGGATGTTGAATCGATAGTAGCATTGCAAGGCCTGCCTTCTGTTGATTTGAGGCCGTTAAAGTTGTTCGACATCACATTGGTAATATCTTCTTCGGCATCGTTCATGATCGACTGAACATCATTTTCATCGGCCGAAAGCTGTTTCAGGGTTCCGGGATCGGATACACCGGTTTCGAGGTTGTCTTTTTTGCACGAAGTGAATGTGAGTGCCATGGCTGAAAAAAGAATAACGGCCAGCTGGAAGAAATTTTTCGTTTTCATAGTTTTTAGTGTTTTGTTATTTTTAATAGAGTGATTAGCTGTTTACGTTAATAATACACCCAATCTTATTTCTACCCTGACGCGTTTTTGAAAATATTTTGAAATATTTTTTAATCATCTGTTAATGAAATGATTAGTTCGGTTATTTTGGTGGCCAACTCGGTTTTAAAAGCTGTTTATAGGGGAAGTCGTCGTGCCTGTTTATCAAAATAGGGCGCCGGCGAACTGGTTATTTAACCATTTCTGTCTTTTCCGTTACCCCGCATGCCCCGAAAAATCCCAACGCGCCTGTGCTGAGGTTGGTAGGCACATTTGCCGCGGAGGTGTTGAAAAATCCGCCCGACCAGGTAGTTTCGAGCAACAAAGCCCGGAAATACGCCGCATGTTCATCTGTTAAGGAGTATCGTCTCTCGGTAATCGTAGTCCCTTTTGGGAAAGTAACCTTTTCGAGGGTCGGCGCTAAAACCTGGCTTACATCAATGGTGGGCAGCGTATAATAATAAAGTTTGGATTTACACGAATCGGGGTTCTGTTGCTCAAAACCCGGCGCCGCTGACCAATCGAGCAAAATCTCGTACATGGCTGGTCTTTGCGGATTATACGGATTTGATACCGCGGTGATGGCGTAATTTTTATTGTCCGTTTTCCGGTACTTTAAAAATACAAATTCGGCCGGCGGCTCCAGTATAGCTTTTGAGGTATACACTTTTGTTCCATAGTTAATTACCAGCGAATAGGTTTTGTTTCGTATCCCGGCAAAGGCTTTGTCAGAAACATACCTGCCCGGTTGTGCCGCATCTTCGTGAAAGGTGTAGTTAACCTGGTTCGACGATACCAAAATTGTAGCTCCGCTTATAAATGCCGGTGTCGCATTCAGTTCGGCCACCGGTTTCGAAAGGATTATACTTTGTGTTTTTAGTTCGTTGGTTATAATCCCATCCACAACAATAAAATCGCCTTTGGCAGGCTGCAGATCCCAATCCGATTGTTCCTCGCACGAGGCAAGAACAAACAGAAGCAACAGGTATGTGATCAGTTTTTGCATCAGAACCTGAATGTATAATTGAGTGAAGGGATGGCCCCGGCAACCGAAATTGAGGTTGGTATGCGCTCCACATCCCCGTAAAGGTTAGCAGGAACCACTATATTGCCGTTGTCGTCCATTATTTTGTTGAAATTTTGTTCGAAAGGATTATGCCGCCCGTAAGCATTATAAACGGTAAGCACCAGGGTGTGCTGAAATCTATTTTCAGGCTTGCTCAGGGCGAATGATGCTGATACATCGAGGCGGTGGTAATCGGGGAAACGGTCGTTGTTTTTTTCGCCATAAACCGGCACAGCGTAACCGTTCAGGTAATAGAACGAGGTAGGGGATGAAAAAGGTGCCCCGCTCAGGTATATCCAATGCGAAGCAAAACTCCAGTGTTTACCTGCACGTCCGGACAGGTTAATGGAAAAATTATGCGGCCGGTCGTGGGTTGCCGGGTATACATCGCCATTGTTTACATCCGTTGTTTCGCGTGTTGAACGCGTGTACGCATAACTGATCCATCCCGTAATTTTTCCCTCGCTTTTGCGAAGCATGGTTTCTATGCCATATGAACATCCTTTGCCGAATCGCAGTTCGCCTTCGAGCAAGGGATTAAAAAGCAGGTTGGGATGATCCTTATAATCGACCTGGTTGTAAAGCTGTTTGTAAAACGACTCAACCGAAAATTCGAGCCGGCGATGGAATATATTTGCCATGAGCCCAATCGAAAACTGGTCGGACATCTGTGGTTTGATGGTTGGCCCCGACGGAACCCAAACATCGAGCGAGGTAAAAGGGCTTGTTGAATTGCTGAGTACCTGCAGGTATTGAATATTGCGGCTGTAATTCGCAAACAGGTTCATGTTTTCGGCAGCTGTAAATTTCAGGTTTATTCGGGGTTCAATATTCCAAAAACTTTTGTAAACCCGGTTTTTATCAACAGCAATTGTATCGATTACAGTGTGGTTTGCATCAAAAAAATAGACCGAAGCCGGTCCCAGGTCGTTCCAGTTGGAGAGCCTCAGCCCGTAGCGTGCAAAAAAGCGTTCGCCAATCTTTTGTTCGTTGCTGGCAAAAATGGCAAGTTCGGTAGATTTATATTCCGAAATATGCGGCGCTTTCGATTGTATTTCGGTATCGGTATAATAAATATTTCCGGGGTTGCTTTGGTGCCCGGTTATTTCGAAGCCGGCCTTCAATGTGTTTTTTGGGTTGACATACCACGAAAAATCTGTTTTCAGGGTAAGGTTCGAAATGGATGAAGTCCAGTAATTTTTCAGTTCTTTGGCGATATCAAGGAAATAGTTGTACCTGCTCAAATAGGCTGTGGTATTCGAAAACAGGCGGCTGCCGAATATATGATTCCAACGCAGGGTTCCGGTAGTATTGTTCCACCTGATTCCAAAAGTATTGGTATTCAAATTATTGTATCGTTCAAAAACATCATTGCCCCTGAATGCGGTTAAAAATAGCCGGTTGTTTTTATTCAGCCAGATATTGAACTTGGCATTGAAATCGTAAAAGTTGAATTTATACGAGCGGTCGGGATCCGTTGAAAGCTGCAACCAGTTTAGGTTCGAAATGCGGCCGGACACCAGGAACGAACTTTTATCCTTCATTATTGGACCCTCGAGCGTTAAGTCGGAGGTATATGGACCAATATTACCCGCAAAACCCAAGCGCTTCAGGTTTCCTTCGCGTGCCTTTACATCCACCACCGACGAAAGTCTTCCGCCATAACCTGCCGGGAAATCGCCTTTATACACACGCACTTCTTTTATAGCATCGGGAGCCAGCGCCGAAAAAAAGCCAAACAAATGCGAGGGATTGTAAACCGGCGCTTCGTCAATCAATAGCAGGTTTTGATCGCTGTTGCCACCTCGTACATAATAAAATGACGATCCGTCGCCAAAAGTTACAATTCCCGGAACGTGCTGCAGCGATTTCAGCACATCGGTATTGCCGGCAAAACCGGGAGTTTGTTTGAGCATTGCCGGCGAAAACCGAATGTCGCCCGCTTGATTGATGGATGAAAGTGCTTTGTCAGGATCAGCCGTAATTTCAACCGTACTCATTTCGACAGGCAAAAGCTGGAGATCCACGTTTATGGCCATGTTTTTGTTGAGGCTCAACTGCTGCGAAACGGCTGAATAACCGATAAATGAGGTAGAAATACGGTAATTGCCTTCGGGCAGCGACAGCGAATAAAAACCATACGCATTGGTTGAGGTGCCCTGGTACGAAACCGGATCATAAACATTGGCGCCAATAATTACTTCTCCATTTGATAGATCTCTCACATACCCGCTGATGGTATATTTTTTTACAAGCGGCAGTGCGGCAGGTTTGGCGGGAGTTTCGTCGATATTCGGCTTTAGCACAACCTGCTTTTCAGTAAGTATATAATCGATGCCGTTGGCTGTAAATACTTTTTCGAAAATGACCGATAAAGAAGTATTGCGTGCAACAATCGTAATTTTTTTCGCAACCGGTATGGCCTGTGGATTGTAGGCGAACATGATACCGCTTTTTTCACTGATCTGTTTTATAACTTCGCCCAATGGCTGGTTATGTGCCTCTATCGTTATTTTTTTATCAAGGCTTTGCGCAAATATGTTTGAACCCGCTACTAAAAGCAGGAAAAGAACCAGCATACTTGCTCTATTTTTACCCGGGATCAATTTTAAAAGTATCAGTTAGTGTATTTGATTATCCCACTTGCCGGCGTTACTCAACCCTTGGATTAAATGCAGTACCAAAGGCAGCAGAAATTTTTATATCGCTGTTCATATGTAAGGAAATTCAGAAAGAACTACTTACAGGCATCCTTTCCCGCTTATTTCAATATTGTTGCCGGTTTGTGTTATATTCAGGCTGAGTGTTTCTTTCAGCACCTGTAATACCGATGTGAGCGACTGCGCATTAAACGAAGCGGTAACCCTGCACCCTGCCAGCCTTTCATCAGTAAGTGTAACAGGAACCTGGTAAACATCCTCCAGGGTGGTGATTACTTCAGCGAGTGTTTTATCCTCGAAAACCAGCACATGGGTTTTCCATGCCATGTAATTTGCATCTGCGTTCGACGATTTCCGGATCTGGTTTTGTGTGGCATTCAGCACTGCTTTTTCGCCGGGCATCAGCACCACATTTTCCTTTGGTTTTTGCGCGTAATACACCGATACTTTTCCGCTCGTAAGTACCACTTCCATGGTACCCGGTGCTTTTACGGTATTCACATTAAACTGTGTTCCGAGCACTTCAATCCGGGCATTGCCCGACGAAACAATGAATGGCCTGGTTTTATCGTGGCTTACTTTAAAATACGCTTTACCGCTCAGCTCCACGTTGCGGGTTCCGCCTGTAAATTTCGAAGGATAGGTTATCTGTGAGCCCTTATGCAACGAAATCACTGAGCCGTCGGGCAGCATTTGTTCGAGGTTACCGGCCTGCGCAGTAATAACCACGGTGGTTGGTTTCGATAAATATTGAAATAGCATGAACCCCGAAACCAGTAAAATAACAGCTACGGCCGCTACTTTCCATATTTTTTGCAGGGCGTTTGCAAATGTGTTGGGCAGCATGGTAATTACCTTTCCAGCGGAATTGTCATTAGGATGTGCAGCATTTATCTTTTCCTGCATTGCCTTCCACTCGCTGTCGAGGTTTACCGATTGGCCGATACTTTGTTTTTCGATCAGTTGCCAGGTTTGCTGGTATTGCCGGAATGTTTCCTTGTTCTGATCGCTGTCGGTCAGCCATTCGGAGAGCAAACGTAACTCATCCTCCGAAATTTCGCCGGAGAAATACCTCGCTATCAGGTCGGTGTAATATGTTGAGTTATCGTTCATAATCCTGTTGTGTCAATAATACACTTCAATGTTGTTTTACCCT
>CAYNVK010000028.1:10599-15146 GCA_964400395.1 uncultured Lentimicrobiaceae bacterium
AGTCAGATACGCTGCCAGCCGGAGCCGCATGTGCTGAAGAGCTTTCGACATCTGGGTTTCAACGGTTTTAACCGAAATCTGAAGTTTGTCGGCTATTTCCTGGTATTTGAGATTTTCGTAGCGGTTCATCACAAATATTTCGCGGCATTTTTCGGGCAGTTCGTTGATGGCTGATTCAATGCTGCCTTTCAGTTCGCCGGTTACCATGCTATCAGTGCTTTCGTACTCCGGCACATCCAGCAGGTTCTCAATTTGAAGGATATTGGTGTCGAATTTACGATTATCGCGCAAATAGTTGGTGCATTTGTTATGGATAATCATGGTGAGATACGATTTTACCTGCCGGTCCATGTCGATGGTATCACGTTTTTCCCACAAGCTCAGGAAAGCATCCTGTACTATTTCCTTAGCCGTGTCGATATCTTTCACATATTTCTGCGCAAAAAAGCACAGGCCTGCAAAATGACTCCTGAAGAGCATTTCGAAACCTGCTTCGGTAAGCGATTGGTTGATATGTGTTTGTTTACTTTCCAGCTGAATGAAAATGAAATTTATCTTACTATCCGGATTTTATTTTTATGATGCATCAAAAATACACCTGGAATAACGCTGCAAATGGGAAATTGGTTTGTGACTGTTAAAAAATTCAGGAATTTCAACAAAATGTGATTCTCCCTTCGACGATTTATTTTGTGATTCGTTTAAAACGGCAAATGCTAAACCGGTTCAATTCCTTTTTCTTTCAGCAGTTCGATACTCAGTTCGCGGAGTTTGTATTTCTGTATTTTGCCACTGGCTGTCATGGGGAAATCATCGACAAAGAAAACGTATTTCGGGATTTTATACCGTGCAATCTTTCCGCGGCAGAAATCCATCACATCCTCTTCTGTAAGCTCAATGCCAGGCCGGGTCTTTATGAAAGCGCCCACCTGTTCGCCGTATTTTGGACTGGGTACGCCTGCAACTTCAACAGCCTGAATTTGTGGCATGGTATACAGGAAATTTTCGACCTCGCGGGGGTAAATATTTTCACCACCCCTGATAATCATATCCTTAATGCGGCCAGTTACCCTGAAGTACCCGTTTTCGTCCATCACCCCAAGATCGCCCGAATGCAGCCAACCTTCGCTGTCGATGGCTTTTTGGGTGGCTTCTTCATTTTTATAGTAACCTTTCATCACGTTATATCCGCGGCAGCATAATTCGCCTTGCTCGCCGGGTTTAAGTTCGCGTCCGGTTTCCGGGTCGGCAACTTTTACTTCAACGGCAGGGTAGGCTTTGCCAACTGTGGTGCTACGTACCTGGGGCGAGTCGTGAGTACGCGTAGCCGTCATGCCGGGCGACGATTCGGTTAAACCATACACGATGATCAGTTCCGACATATTCATTTTTTGCATAACCTCGTTCATGGTTTCGATGGGGCAGGGGGCCCCGGCCATAATGCCGGTTCGCAGCGACGACAGATCGAACATGCCGAACATGGGGTGATTGAGTTCTGCAATAAACATGGTAGGCACGCCATATAGTGCGGTGCATTTTTCCTTCTGCACCGATGCCAGCACCATCAGCGGGTCGAAATTTTCAACAATCACCATGCTTGCTCCATGGGTTATAATGGCACATACGGCAAGCACGCATCCGAAGCAATGGAACAGGGGCACACATATACAAAGCCTGTCGTCGGCGGAGTAATTCATGCATTCGCCGGTAGCCTTTCCATTGTTGAGAATGTTATGATGGGTAAGCATTACTCCTTTCGGGAAACCGGTAGTGCCCGAAGTGTACTGCATATTAACCACATCGTGGCACGATATGCCGGCTTTAGTTTCGTTGAGTAACTGGTTGTCGAGCTGGCTGCCAAGCAATATCAGTTCAGCTGTGTTGAACATACCGCGGTGTTTTTCCTGCCCGATAAAAATCACATTTTTCAGATAAGGAAATTTTTCACTTTTCAGGAAACCACGCTGGCTCTCGCGCAGTTCGGGTACAAGCTCGTTTACCATCTGCACATAATCGCTGTCGCGCCAGCCGTTTACTATGCAAAGGGATGTAAGGTCCGAATTCTTTACCAGGTACTCTAACTCATGTGTTTTGTAATTGGTATTGATAGTTACCAGCACAACTCCAATTTTGGCACAGGCAAACATAAATGTAAGCCAGTCGGGTACATTGTTGGCAAAAATACCAAGCTTGTCGCCGGGTTTCATCCCGATATGCAGCAATGCCTTTGCCAGGTTATCGACCCTTTGGTTAAACTGTGCGTATGTAAAACGCAGGTTTCGATCAGCATAAATGATAAATTCCTTGTCAGGAGTTTCAGCAGCCCATTGCTCAATAAACTGCCCGAAGGTTTTTTCAATTAATTCCATCCGGTTAAATTAAGGGATTGAGGTTTAACGGCCAGAACGGCGGTTTATTTAATTACAGGATAAAACTGGTTACGGGTGTTCCGCAATAACCTGCATTGCCAACTTTATGTTGCCCGCAATGTTAAAACGGGGCATACACCACAGCCAGAACTTTAGCCGGGGTTTCATCAGTAGTGCTAACAAGGTGGTCAACTACTGAGTCGTAGTAAATGCTGTCGCCCTGCGAAAGAAAATAAATGGATTTGCCGTACCTGATTTCGATACTGCCACTCAGAACATAAATAAACTCTTCCCCTTCGTGCGAGGATTGTGAGAAAACAGAACTGCTTTGGCGGCTGATCTCAACAATAAACGGCTCCATATGTCGTCCGGACTTATCAGTGGCAAGCGGGAAAAAATTGAGGTTCCACTTTGCAGAAGTTTCATTATTCGAAAAGCTTGTTCCCTTTTTCAGTTCACCATTCCGCGTAATAACCGGCCCCAGCTGGTCCATATCGTCAAGAAAAGTCCCTAATCGCACACCCAATGCCCGGGCCACTTTTATAAGGTGCCCCAGCGAGGGTATTGATTCATTTTCTTCAATCTTGGCCATCATTTCCGGCGAAAAGCCACATCGTTCGGCTAACTCGCTTATTGAAATGCTTTTTTGGGTCCGGATGGATGTAATTTTTTCACCCACATTTTTTGTAGTGGTCATAGAATGCTATCGGGATTAGAGTTAGTAATAAAAAATACGTTTCCCTGGCGCGCCAGTGCACATGGCGCAAACATATCCATCAGCAATGGCAGGTGAATACCTGTGGCTGCCTTGTGCTTTGTTTATTCCAGTTTTACTGCCAGTTTACCTTTAATGCTCACCGGTGCAACAATGCCTGCCGGTACCAGTATCGGTTGCTGCACTTCCAGATTGCCCAGGGTTCCGGTAAGGAAAAATCCTTCACCGATCTCGTATCTCTTCAGGCTTTGCACCATCATATCGTAAGTTTCGCGGATGTCGGAACCCACCGGGTACGACATTTTGCGGCCGATCACCTTTTCAATTTCACTGTTTGCAAGCCACGATGCCGATTTGAGCAATACATTTTTGGTTTGCATTGCAAATTGCAGGTCTTTTAAAATGATACTCGAATCGGATGCGCGGTACGAAGGAATGCCTGCAAAATATAACTTTCCGTTGATGCTTCCGGTAACATCAGTGGCAATAATCATTTTATTTTCGTTCCCATAAACGGATACGTTAATGATCTTGATTTTCTTTTTGCCAAAGTCATAACTGGTATTTACAAGCATTTGCCGCGTTACTGAGTCGAGATAATCGTACCCGATATAGGAAACCACATTGGCTACAAAATCATCGTTCATTTTAGTTACAGTAGCCAGTTCGGGAAGCGTGCCATTCAGCTGGTAGGGAGGTTGTTTGCCTGTATAACATTCAGTTACGGCCTGTATGGACGAAGTGTGTTTTATAATTCCTTTGCCACCGGTAATGGGAAGTGCCGAAATGCTTTTAGGGGTAACTTTAAGCCATAACCCATATTCTTCTGACAGCAGCATGGGCTTTTGCATCTCAATCCAGGCTTGCTTTACATTCGATTTCAGGTCGAGGCTTTGGGTGAGTCCTGCATCAATG
Organism: uncultured Lentimicrobiaceae bacterium; assembly: GCA_964400395.1. Lineage (GTDB taxonomy): Bacteria > Bacteroidota > Bacteroidia > Bacteroidales > UBA4417 > UBA4417. Next base: position 14,599 of record CAYNVK010000028.1, read on the forward strand.
GCTGAGTTTATGGTTTGCGTGTTGTACTTTATAATCATATCGGCGATGTAGGTTATCGGCAGGTCAATTGGTCCGATTTTCAAAGTCGGCTTTGTTAACCATTCATATCCGTCGGAAGTGGTGATAGTCGAAATGGACCAGTCCTTATTTACATTCACCGAACTGCGGAATTTCAGCGCTATTTCAGCATTCATCTCGCGGTAATCCGAAAGGGTAATGCCAAACTGGTTTATCTTCCAGCCGGCTTTAATCCACAGTTTGAGCGGAACACGATAGATAAACTGGCCGTTTTCGAACCCGATTTTAATGTTGTCTTTTTTCCAGGCTTTCACCATCAGGTTATCGCCTCCATTATTATCGAAACTGGTGTCGGCATACAGCAGCCCGGTAAGTTTTCGGTTTATCATGGCTTCCAGCGCAGTAACCTTCATTTCGACAGGCAAACTAATGGAAGAAGGAACTGCGTTGTAATTGAATTCGGCATATTTTTCAGCCGGTTTTTCGGTAATGATACTGTTGGTTTTACACGATTGAAAAGCTAAAATTAT
>CAYNVK010000029.1:0-11841 GCA_964400395.1 uncultured Lentimicrobiaceae bacterium
TGTGAACCTCGATAAAATATATCTCGATTCGTATATGCAGGTGGCCACACCCCAGGGAAACCGCTACCCTGAGGTGAATAAAGCCATAACCCAGCGTATCGAAAAGGGGAGTCTCATACTCAACTACACTGGTCATGGGGGCGAAACAGGCTGGGCACACGAAGAAGTACTCACGGTAAATGACATCACCAACTGGTCGAATTTCAATTATCTTCCTGTGTTTGTAACAGCCACCTGCGAGTTCAGCCGTTACGACGACCCCGTGCGACCGTCGGCAGGCGAATATGTTTTTACAAACCCCAAAGGTGGTGGCATTGCTTTGTTTACTACCACCAGGCCTACTTATGGTACGCCAAATTTTGAACTGAATAAGAAATTTTACCAATACGCGCTCAGCAAACCCGGCGGCCAAAGGCTCAGCCTGGGCGACATCATTATGAACTCGAAGCGCGACAAAGGCTCCAATGAGAATGGACGTAAGTATGTGTTACTCGGCGATCCGGCCCTGAAGATCAATTTCCCGACATTAAACGTGGTTACCCAGGCTATTAACGGGCATAGTCCTTCTGTGGCTGCTGATACATTAAAAGCCTATATGGAAGTGGTAATCGATGGTTTTATTGCCGATCAGCAGGGAAACCTGATTCCCGATTTTAATGGAACTATTTATCCCTCCGTTTTCGATAAACCGGCAGTTTTAAAAACACTTGCCAATGATAAAGGTGCTGCGTATACATTCAGCATACGTAAAAACCTGCTTTACAAAGGAAAGGTGGAAGTGAAAAATGGCCGGTTCAGCTTTACTTTTATTGTACCCAAAGATATTGCGTATAGCTATGGTTACGGGAAAATCAGCTATTTTGCCACCGATGGAACACGTAGCGCCGAAGGTTCATCATTCAACGTGGTAATAGGAGGGTCGGCTGTTCCGGCTGTTGCCGATAACAGTGGTCCGGAGATTAGCCTGTACATGAACAGTACGGATTTCAGGGATGGTGGAATTACCGATCAGAATGCGCGGCTGCTGGCGGTGGTAAGCGACGAAAACGGGATCAATACCATCGGAAACGGAATTGGCCATGATATTACGGCCATACTCGACGGCAATACTACCGAACCGTATATTCTCAACGAATATTACGAGTCGGATATCAATACGTTTAAAAGCGGGTATATCTGGTTCCCGTTCTCAATGCTTTCGCCGGGTGAGCATAGTTTGTCAGTAAAAGTTTGGGATGTTTTCAATAATTCATCCGATGCAGTAATCCGTTTTGTGGTCCATTCGTCGGGTGTGATGGTGATTTCCAAATCATACAATTATCCAAACCCATTCAGCGATTATACCGATATTGTGTTTGAACATAATCAGCAATATGCTGAGTTCAAAACCACGGCTGAGATATATTCGCTGTCGGGCCGGCTGGTAAATGTAATTGAACAAACTTCGCAACAGGATGGTTTTGTTAGTGTCCCCATCAGGTGGAATGGCCTTGATGCACAAGGGAATAAGGTGCCTACGGGCTTGTATGTTTACCACCTTACGATTCGTACATCCAATGGGCAATTTGCACAAACAACCGGTAAAATGATGTTTCAGAAATAACGCTTGACGTTTATAAAGCAGATATGAAATAGCCATGATTGTAATAAATCACCTGCTAAGATGATATAATGATCAATCTGGCGTATTCCATCTGACCCGTAAAAAAATAGATAATAACAGATGAAAAAAATCCTACATATATTTCCGCTTGTATTTCTCCTGGTATTGGTTAGCCTGGAAATGTCGGGGCAGGAGATCCGGAAAAAAGTGATCATTAACTGGAAAGGAGTTCAACTCATTGAGGGATTCAACTATGAAACCCTGCAGGCATATTTTGCCGACGGACTGAACAACAATCCGGCCAGGAACTTTACGCCCGAATACACCGACAAATTTAAACTCCCCGAAAATGTTGATGACTGCGATATCCTGGTAACACATACCGTTTGGGAAGCCATTAACGAAGCTGACCTGGCAAAGCTCACCTTTCCGTTGAAACCCGACGAAAAACTGGAACCGGTAATTAAAACCGGTACCGAAAGGGGCGTAAACATGGCCATGCTCTCCATAGTACCCATTGTTGTTAATCCCGAGGGAGGGTTGATGCGCCTCAAGTCGTTTACCATCGATCTGGTGTATGGCCTGGCTAAACCAAAGCCTATAGCGATGAAGTCGGAGGCATACAGCACACATTCGGTTCTTGCGCAGGGTAACTGGTATAAAATACAACTCGACAAAAGCGGGATTTATAAACTTACATACTCCGAAATACAGGCCATGGGCGTGAACATGGCTGCCATTACACCCGCGAATATCCGTTTATTCGGCAATGGTGGCGCTATGCTCCCCGAAGCCAACAGCATGGCAAGGTACGACGACCTGGCCGAGAATGCCATCAGCGTAGTAACAGCCAGCCCGGGAGTTTTCGCCCCCGGCGATTACATTCTTTTTTACGGAACAGCGCCCAGCCGGATGTTTTATAATAAAACCCAGCGACGGTTCGAACATTCATTTAATTTGTATTCCAATTATAGTTACTATTTCCTGAATTTTGACAGCGGACCAGGACTGCGCATAGGCGACCAGTCTTCATCTCCTCTTCCGCCAACTTATACCTCAACAGGTTTTACTGAAGGTGTGTTTTATGAAAAAGATATGCTCAATTTCATAAAGTCTGGCAAGGACTGGGTTGGCGAACGTATGGATCCGGGAACACCCGTGTTCGAACTGCCGCAATTTAGTTTTCCGAATATTTCCGCCACAAAACAATCCACTATCAGGTACCGGGTTACTTCCAGGTCAGGTTCAGGCGCATCGTTCAAAGTGAAAGCCAACGATGTGGAAATTGGAACGCCCTATTGTCCGCCCTCCAGCGAATATAACTATGCTACAGATCGTATCGAAACAAAAAGCTTTGCTTCAGCCGAAAAATTAAAGATTTTATTTCAATATACCGGGAGTGGTACAGCTATAGGCTGGCTCGACTGGGTTGAGCTGAATGTGCCCCGCGATCTCAAATTTACCGGCGGACAAATGGCTTTTGCCGATCCCGCTTCAGCCAATTTAGGCGCGGTTACTGAATTTTTACTCAGCGGATCATCAGCAAATGTTACTATTTGGGAAGTTACAAACCCGGTACAGCCAAAACGCGTAGCTGCCGAATTACAAGGTGGTGTAAGCCGTTTTGTTTTGAAAACTGATTCGCTCAGGCAGTTTATGGCATGGGATAATACCAGTTTCCTAAGCGCTAAGTTTACCGAAAAGGTTACTAACCAGGATTTGCATGGAATAGCATCAACGGACATGTTGATAGTTACCGATAAGCTTTTTGTTGAGGAGGCAAACCGCCTGGCTGATCACCATCGTCTTTTTGATGGATTAAGGGTAAATGTTATTACTAACGAACAGATTTACAACGAATTTTCATCGGGTTCACCCGATCCTGCAGCCATTCGTGATTTTGCCCGTTTGCTTTACCAGCGGCCAGCTGCCGGCAACAAACTGCGCTACCTGCTCCTGTTTGGCGATGGATCTTACGATTTCAAGGACCGTGTTCCCTTTAATACAAACAAGGTCCTTACTTTTCAGACCAAAGAATCACTCAATACGGTGTACTCTTATGCCAGTGACGACTTTTATGGGATTCTCGATGCCAATGAAGGAAACGATGCCGTGGGGCTTATTGATATAGGAATAGGCCGTTTCCCGGTAAATACTGTGGAAGAAGCAAAGATGGCTGTTGATAAATGCATTTTTTATGCAACCAACAGTTCCGAAAATATGGGCGACTGGCGCAACAAGCTTTGTTTTGTGGCCGACAATGGCAATGCCAATACACATTTCAGGCAGGTCGAGAAACAGATCTGCCCGCTGATAGAAAGCATAGCGCCTGTTTATAACCTCGACAAAATATATATTGATGCTTACAAGCCGGTGTCGACACCCAGCGGGCAGAAATGTCCTGATGCCAATGCCGGTATTACATCGAATGTGCAGAACGGCGTATTGCTGATTAATTATACCGGCCATGGTGGCGAAACCGGCTGGGCCGAAGAAGGAATACTTACAATAAGTGAAATTAAGTCGTGGACTAATTATAAAAATATGCCTGTGTTTATGACGGCAACCTGCGAATTCAGCCGTTATGATGACCCTGATCCGGCCAGAGTTTCGGCGGGGGAACATGTGTTCCTTAACCCACAGGGAGGAGGTATTGCCTTGTTTACAACCACCCGCCTTGCCAATGCAGGAACCAATATCGGGCTTACACTTTATTTTTACGATACGCTGTTTTCAAAATCAAATGGCGAGTATCCGCGCTTCGGCGATGTAATTTCTTATGCCAAAAACAGGATGGGTGGTTTCGACGCTTCGCTGGTGAGGAATTTCGTGTTACTCGGCGATCCGGCATTGCGACTGGCATACCCAAAATACAACGTGGTTACAACCCATATCAACGGCAAACCCATTAACCAGGAAATGGATACCATACCTGCCATGCAGGCCGTTGAATTAAAAGGAATCGTTACCGATGGATCGGGATATGCACTTGCAAATTTTGATGGTGAACTCGATATCAAGGTGTTTGATAAAGTGCGCACATTATCAACTCTGGGTTCCTTGCCTGGTGATTATCCTGATAAATATACCCTTCAGGACAATTTCGTTTACCAGGGCCGTGCAACAGTTACCGATGGAGAGTTTACGGTTCAGTTTATGGTGCCCCGCGACATTGATTATAGCTATGGCCCCGGTAAAATTTCGTACTATGCTCATAACGACGTTATGGATGCCAACGGTTTTAGCAAAAAACTAATGATCGGGGGTTCCGGTAACGAGAGTACTGATAATGTGGGCCCTGAAATTTCGTTGTTTTTAAACGATGAGAATTTTGTAAACGGGGCTACCGTAGGTGATATGCCATTATTAGTGGCTCACCTGAGCGATGTAAGCGGCATTAACACGATTGGTAACAGCATTGGCCACGATATTGTAGCAACCCTCGATGGTGATAATACAACTTCCGTTGTGTTAAACAGCTATTACAGCGCAAACCTCGACAGCTACCAGTCGGGCGTGGTTAATTTTAAAATGCCTCAACTATCCGAAGGTCAGCATACACTGACGTTAAAAGTCTGGGATGTTTTCAATAATTCGTCGGAAACTACGATCTCTTTTTATGTAAGCAAAGACATTCCATTAACCATAACCTCTATGAATTCCATGCCCAACCCGTTCAGGGAAGGACTGGATGTTGAGTTTGAAACAAATCTCTTTGATAGCCCATTGGAAGCGTACCTCGAAATTTTCAATATCAATGGATCGCTGGTAAATTCAACAGCACCTCAAACCATGTATCCACAAGGTTATTATGTGGGCAAACTGCACTGGGACGGAAGAGCCGCTTCGGGGTCGCAGCTTCAGCCAGGCGTATACCTGGTTGCATTACGCGTTTCGGGTGGTGGCTCAGCCACAGTAAAAGCAACGCGTGTTATCAAGGTTAAATAAGCTCTGGTTGTAAGCGGGCATTTGCTGTAGTTTTGCCAAATGTATCAGCTGATTGAATAATAAATACCGTTGTGAAGCGGGTTATAAATAATACACACAGCATGGAATCAGGTTTCAGGCTGTATTTAACAGAAAAATCAACACGTCGTGCAATAACATTTTGCATTCCTCGTTAAGAGGGTAGTAAAATTGAATAAATTCGCGACCTTATTTAAAACAACTCATGACATTAAGTAAAAAAACAATTTTAACACCTTTACTGCTGGTGGCAGTAATACTTACAAGTAACGCGCAAACAAATAATCCCGATAACTATATAGGTCAGTTCAATCCAATAACTACCGCGGTTCCTTTTCTGATGATTGCTCCTGATGCCCGTGGCGGCGCTATGGGCGATGCGGGTGTTGCCTCCGAACCGGATGCTTTTTCGATGCATTACAACCCTGCAAAATACGCCTACATTAAAAAAGATATGGGTGTTGGGATTTCCTATAGTCCCTGGCTGAAAGGCATTGTTAATGATATTAACCTGGCTTACCTGAGTGGTTTTAAACGCCTGGATAAAGATCAGGTTATTGCCATGTCGCTGCGTTATTTCAACCTGGGCGATATAAATTTCACTGATGCAAACGGTTGGTCGATAGGTAATTACAAACCCAACGAATTTGCCATTGATGGAACCTACTCCCGGTTTTTAACCTCTAAGCTTTCGATGGCTGTTTCAGCGCGCTATATTCATTCAAATCTTACACAGGGTCAGGATGTAGGCGGAACGGCTACCAAGCCGGGTAACTCTGTTGCTGCCGATGTTGCCTTGTTTCAGCGCTTCCCGCTTGAATTCGATAAAATGACGGGTGATTTCTCCTGGGGTATGAATATTTCGAATATCGGAACCAAGATTTCGTACAGTGACGATAATACACGTAAAGACTTTATACCTACCAACCTGAAAATTGGCCCGACGCTGAACCTTAACCTCGACGATTACAACCAGTTGTCGTTTATGGTCGATTTCAATAAACTGCTGGTGCCAACCAATGCAATTACCAGCGGCGACACTATCATCAGCGGGATGGATCCCAATGTTTCGGTTCCAGTAGGAATGATCCACTCTTTTTATGATGCCCCCGGCGGTTTCCAGGAAGAGATCAATGAAATAAGCATTTGTACCGGTATCGAATACTGGTATGCGCAGCAGTTTTCCGTACGCGGAGGTTTCTTTTACGAAAACAGAAATAAAGGCAACCGGAAATACTTTACCCTGGGAGCCGGTTTCCGGTATAATATACTGGGTATCGATTTTTCGTACCTCATCCCTGTGGAAACCCAAAATCCACTCGAGCATACCCTGCGTTTTTCATTGCTGATTAATTTTGATGCCCCTTCGGTGCGATAAACCCCGTAAGTCAGGATATAAAAAAAAGTTACCTCAACCGGGTAACTTTTTTGTTTTAGGAAGTCAGCATTTTATTAGCCTTCGAGTAAAACTACAGCGTAGGCTGATACGCCTTCCTCACGTCCTTCGAACCCAAGTTTTTCGGTTGTGGTGGCTTTCACCGATACCTGCCCTGTTTCGATTTGGAGCAGGCTGCTGAGGGTGATCCGCATCTGTTCAATATATATTGCTATTTTTGGCGCCTGCAGCGCAATAGTAGAATCGATATTCGCGATTTTGTAACCGGCATTGGTTATCAGCCTGGCTGTTTCCGAAAGAAGTATCTTGCTGTCGATGCCTTTATATTCAGGATCAGTATCGGGGAAGTGTTTCCCGATGTCGCCAAGCGCCGCAGCTCCCAGCAACGCATCGCAAATGGCATGAATCAAAACATCAGCATCCGAATGGCCAAGCAGTCCTTTGCTATGTGGAATTTTTATTCCGCCAAGCCAGAGATCGCGATTTTCAGCAAAACGGTGTACATCGTAACCAAATCCTATGCGCATCATTGTATTATTTCTTTTGTTTTGAGTTTATATGTTCAAAGATCAAAGGTTAAAAAAAACAGGGCTGATATTCTTGGTTAAATCAGTTTGCAGATGCAGGATCCGCTTGAATTTTTTCAACCGAAGAAACGTTCTTCGAAGTTAATCAGAAAAAGCTTTTTTGTAGCACGCGTTACTGCAGTATACAGCCAGCGAAGATAATCATTGTCAATCATTTCATCTTTCAGGAATCCTTTTTCGATAAACACGGCGTCCCATTGCCCACCCTGGGTTTTATGACAGGTTAGTGCACTGGCATGTTTCACCTGCAGGGCATTATAGTATGGGTTTTTACGGATAGCCGCCATGCGCTTTCGCCGCGAAGGTTCATCCATATAATCAGCCATTACCTCGTTAAAAAGCCGCTGGTTGTCGGGGTAGCTTAGCGCTGGTCCTTCCGAGTTCAGCGTATCAAGCAACAATTTTACATCAAAGGTTTGTTCGTCGGGGTAATCGACCATTCGAACGGTAGCTTCGGCAAACCTGAAACCGTACAATTCTTCTGTTCGGCGAAGGCTCTGAACTTCAACAATATCGCCATTAGCAATAAACCCGGCCTTCGATTCGTCGGGGAGCCAGAAGTAGTTATTGCGGACTACCATCAGGTGATCGCCGGCTGCCAGCTCATTTTCATGAAACAGGATACGCTCCCTGATGGCCTGGTTGAAGAGATTTGCCCTTTTGTTGGAACGCGTAATCACAACGGTATTCTCGCGACCGTAGTCGTGAAAAGCCTGTTGCATGGAGTCGGGCATATCCGTTCCGGTGATGCTGACTACATCCGGAAATTCATTTTCAATGCCAAACAAAGGCAATTGGGATCCGCTGTCGGGCTGGTGGATTTTGGACCTGATGCCGGTGGCTACCGACAATATTCCCGATTCGAGCGATTGCCGCACAACATCCGAGAGCGTAAATTTATCGAGATCGAGATAAAAGGATTGCCTGAGCATTTCGGTATCCAGTGCAGGACTTTGGTTTATACCTACCGGCGGCAACTGGCACGAATCGCCCAGGAACAGCATTTTGCAGTTTTCGCCTGAATATACATGGCCAATCAGGTCTTCCAACAGGTTCCTCGACTGAAATGCTCCACCCTCATTCGTTTGCCGGTCGTCGGGTATCATCGAAGCTTCATCAACGATAAAAAGCGTACGAACAGCTTTGTTTGGCATTACCTGGAAGTGAACATGCCCATCGCCATCCATCGCCGGCCGGTACAATCGTTTATGAATGGTATACGCCGGCATTTGCGCATACAGCGAGAGTACTTTGGCCGCTCTTCCGGTAGGTGCAAGCAGTATGGCATTATAACCGGCTTTTGGCAGGGCTTTTACCAATGTGCTTACTACTGTAGTTTTTCCGGTGCCTGCGTAACCTTCGAGGATGAAAAGCGGGAACTGCCCCTGGTCGGACACCATAAAATCAGCCAGCCTCCTGATCAGGTTTTGCTGACCAGGCGTGGGGGAGTAGGGAAACTCCCTGAAAATTGAGTTGCTGAAATCGGTAGCGCTGATCAAGGGAATGAGGCGGTTTGTAAAGTGTAATGTTTGTAGCAAAGGTAAGCAACTTAGCCGAGTTGGTAGTTTTTACCGCTTTATTATTCGGGGGTGCAAATCATTGTCATAAATCAGGATTTGCCTTTTTTATGGCGGATAATATGTTTGTTTCCGGACATAAAGTAGCGGATCCGACTACACGTTAAATGAATTTTTCGCTACAATTAAATGGCAGTATCCGCTACTTTGATATATGGAAACTGGTATTAGTTTTAGAGCTTGTAAAACCAACTGCCCAAAACCACATTTACTGCCTTTACTAATGAAGATTGAACGAATTCTGATTCTGCTTTTTATTGCTTTTTTTTCATCATCGTGTGCTAAAAATCTACTTGTAAACTACCAGGCAGAACCTGGAAATACTACAAGCCTGGTTTTACGATTCAACAAGGTACTTCACCATACTAAAGTGAGCGTGAACGAGAAACTGCTCGTTGATGGCAAACTTACCAGGTCAGTTACCCTGAGGAATTTGCCTGCAGGCAGTTACAACATTAAGTGCTCGGCATACTCAGGCTGGCAAAAGGACGACGTTTGTACTACGTTAAAAGCCGATATTAACGGTGCCGAAATAACCGTAGTGAAAAGTGTTGATATGCCTGTAAAAAACGGTTGGTATTGGCTTGGCTTTACTTCACTTATTGTTTGGCCGATGGTATTGGTTGCCGGATTTACGCTCTGAAAACTGGTGAAGCCCTTGTTGTTTAATATGCTGGCATTAGGGTTGCCACATGCTTTCCGATACATTGAGGTTTCTTTCTGAAAGATTGTTGTCGCCCTGCTTTACCTGATGAGCCAGGTATTTTACGAGTAAGTATTTTTTTAGCTGATCCAAAGCCTATGGCAACACAAATTAAGGTTTTACTGGTCGAAGATCTTCCATCTGATGCATTGCTGGTGCTCAGGGAGATAAAAAAGAATGACATCGAAATTCTGAGCCATACAGTCGACTCGCAAGAGGAATATGTGGCTGAACTCCGCGAGTTTCAGCCTGATATAATTCTATCCGATTACAATCTGCCAACCTTTAACGGGATGAAAGCGCTTTGCCTGCGTAAAGAAATAGCGCCACATACGCCTTTTATCCTGGTAACCGGCACCAACAACGAGGAAACGGCAGTGGAGTGCATGAAAGCTGGCGCTGATGATTACATCATAAAAGAAAATCTGAAACGGCTTGGGCAGGCCTTTATGGCTGCACTCGAGAAAAAAGCCCTGTCGCAATCGAACAGGGATGCACACGAAAAACTAAGCATACTCTCGCGCGCGGTTGAACAAAACCCGGCCCTGATCGTAATTACCAACCGCCAGGGAGAAATAGAATATGTAAATCCCAGGTTCACCGAAATAACCGGTTATACCTTAGATGAAATCATTGGACGCACATCGCGGATACTGCGCACTGATAGCCAGAACCGGGAGTTGAGCCAGCGTGTTTGGGAAACCCTGCTTGCCGGCAAGGAATGGAAAGGCGAATTTTATAACAAAAAGAAAAACGGGGAACATTACTGGGGAAATACACATATTTCGCCATTGCTGAACGATGCGGGTGAGATAACACATTTTGTGGGCATTATTGAAGATATTACTGAAAAAAGGCAGATGCTGCACGATATGATTATTGCAAAGGAAAAGGCAGAAGCTGCCGACAAGCTTAAGTCGGCATTTATTAATAATATCTCTCACGAAGTACGCACGCCGCTCAATGGAATACTTGGGTTTACCGAAATGCTGGTTAACCCGGAGTATTCAAATGAAAATAAGGCTGCTTTTATGGATATCATTAAAAAAAGCAGCGCTCGTTTATTAAATACCATTACCGGTTACATGGATATTTCGATGCTGGTTTCGGGGAATGTTGAAGTGCACAACAGCAGGTTTTTAATAAATACAATGCTTGAAGAGCTCAAGGATGAATTTCAGGATGCATGTGCAGAGAAAAATCTGGAATTGCACATTCAGAAACCACTCTCAGCCAAGGATTTTGAATTGAATGTAGATAAAGAATTACTGCGTAAAATCTGGGTTCAACTCCTTGGAAATGCTGTTAAATACACGCCTTCGGGTAGCATATCATTCGGTTACCGGAGGGAAAAAGAAGGGATTGCGTTTTTTATATCGGATACCGGCATAGGTATGGCTCAGGAAGAGACCCGGTATGTTTTTGATTATTTCAGGCAGGGCGACGACTCACAAACACGTGCCTTCGATGGCAGTGGCCTGGGTTTATCCATTGCCCGCGAATTGGTGAAACTGTTAAAAGGAACATTAACCGTTGAATCCGAAAAAAATGTAGGATCTACTTTTACCTTTACCCTGCCTGTTGATGAAAGTGAAACCGAAATTCAAAAACCTGAAATAAGAATAGGTCAGCCAGGCTGGAAATCAAAACCTGTAATCCTGGTTGCTGAGGACGATGATTTTAATTTCAAATACCTGGATATCATTCTTAAAAAAGCCGGTTATTATGTATTGAGGGCTGAAAACGGACTGGAGGCCGTTGATATTTGCCACAGTAATGAAGAAATAAACCTGGTGCTGATGGATATGAAAATGCCGGTAATGGGAGGTTTGGAAGCTACCAGCCGTATCAAAGGCTTTTTGCCCGGCATGCCCATTGTAGCGGTTACTGCTTATGTATCATCCAACGATGAAAACGAAGCCTACCTGGCGGGATGTTGTCATTTTCTTTCGAAACCTGTAAATAAAACAAAACTCATTGATTTGATCGAAACTATTCTGGGCGAAAAT
>CAYNVK010000029.1:11941-15127 GCA_964400395.1 uncultured Lentimicrobiaceae bacterium
ACCTGTAAATAAAACAAAACTCATTGATTTGATCGAAACTATTCTGGGCGAAAATACTCAGTTACCCCTTATTCCGGGTGAGGCTATCAGTTGTTAATTGATACTGTTTACAGTGAATGATTCATGTGAAGGATACTGCCCTCTAAAGTTTCATTTTTTTTGGTTCAGCAATATTGTGCTGAAGGGAATCGAATAAAAATATTGGATTGAAATAATCAGGCAACAGCCAGGTAAAATAAATGACCTGGCTGTTGCTTTTTTATAAGTTGAGTGTTATGAAGTTGTGACGCCACCAAACTGGTTAAATGTCGCCCAGCGTAAAATAGAATGCTGCGCCCTCGTTGGCTTTCGATTCGGCCCAAATCTGACCTCCATGCCGGTGAATAATCCGTTGTACGGTTGCCAGTCCAACACCTGTACCCTGGAATTCCGTTTGCCTGTGCATACGTTGAAATGCCCCGAATAGCTTGCGCGCATTTTCCATATCAAAACCAGCGCCATTGTCCTTTACACAATAAACAGTCTGCCCGTTTTCGATATGGCTGTCGAATTCAATGGATGCAAATGGTTTTTTACCGGTAAATTTAACCGCATTGTCAAGCAGGTTGGTAAGTACAATTTCGAGCATGGCAGCATCGGCAACAGCCGTAATATCGGGCGCGATTTTAAAATCAAACTGTCGTCGTGGATTTGATTCGGTTAACCTGTTAACAATAATTGAGGCCATGGCCGACAGGTTGACTTCTGCTTTGTTCATCTCGAAGCGGCTCACGCGCGATAGTTTCAGCAAGTCGTCAATCAACTGCCCCATCCGCTGGGCTTCGTTTCTCACACGGTCGAGGTACACGTTTGCCTGCTCATCCAGTTGTGGCCCGTAATCCTCAAGTAAGGCCAGGCTCCAGCCGTCAATACCCCTCAGTGGCGCCCTCAGATCGTGCGAAACGGAATAGCTGAAAGCTTCAAGTTCCCTGTTGGCATGTTCAAGCTGTAATGTGCGTTGGTTTACCCGTTGCTCGAGTTCGGCATTTAGTTTGTGAACTTCTTCTTCCGCTTTTTTCCGATCGGTAATATCAATGTTAAAGCCGGCAATGCCTTCAACCAATCCCTCAACTACAATTGGAGCCAGGATCTGGTGATAATGATGGGGAATGCCATCAACTAAATACACACATTCGTCGTTAATGATTTCTCCGTTTAATGCCCGCTTGTTATTCCGATTCCACAATTCCTTTACATCGGCTGATACATCTGAGAAATCAGGTGTTTTTCCCAAAATTGAACCAAAATGATTCACCAGGATATTGTTTTCGAGGGTGCCATAACCTTCTTTATCTCTGGCCCATATTTCGAAGGGCGCATGCTCAATAATGGTACGCAGCATCGATTCGTTTTCCCTCAGTGCATTCACGGCTTGTTGTTGCTCTGTGATATCAATCGTAAACCCGGCCATCATCGGGGGGGCATCACTCCTGAAAATGGGAAATTTTACTGTTGTATAAATTCGTCCCTGGAAGGTCTCAACGTATTCTATCTGTTTGCCATCCTGCAGCATTTGTTGCTCAGCGGCAATATAATCGGCACCATATTCCGGGTTAACAATTTCAACCAGGTCGTGGCCAATCAGGCTGTTAATGGATTTGTTAAATAGTTGCTCATAATTGCGGCTGAGGAAAATCGCTTTTGAGTGATGGTCTTTGAAGAAGATGTAGAATGGACTGTTTTCGAGTAGCGACTGGAAAATAAGATCCTTTTCCCTGAGCATTGCCTCCTTCTGGTTTCGTTCTGTTATATCGGTCCAGATGGTTGACAGGTAATCTTTCCCTTTGATGTTTATAGCCCTGGCGCTGATGCGGACATCTTTTATTGTGTTGTTTTTTGTACGATGTTTGGTTTCAAATACTTTTGAACCTGCATTTTTTAATTTCGACAGGAAAAGCAGCAGTTTCTCTGGTTTAATATTTTCTTCAATATCAAAGAGGGTAAGTTTGCTGAATTCTTCTCGGGTATATCCCAAACCTTCATAAGTAGCTTCGTTGAACTCCAGAAATTCACCGGTGCTGCTGTCTACCATTACAATAGCATCAACAGCCTGGTTTACAATGTTTGAGTATATTTCTTCGCGTTCGCGCAAAGTTTCCTGCGATTGATGAAATGCAGTCATATCCCTGGCCACTCCCAGCAAACCAATCAGGTCGCCGGTACCGTTATGCATAGGGGTTTTTATAATTTCCAGCAGTCGGTCCTGCTGCGTGGCTTTACTGGTTTCCCATTGCCTCAATATGGAAGGCTTGCCCGAGGCAAGAACTTTTTTATCCTGTCCTGATATTTTTTGTGCAAGATCCGACGATTCAAAATCATAATCGGACTTTCCGACAATTTCGGATTCGGGTTTGCCTAAAAACTTTTCGTAGGTTGGATTGCATAGCAGGTAACGCCCGTTGGGATCTTTAAGCCATACAAGGTCAGGGATGGTCTTAATAAGCGTACGCAGCAGTATTCTTTCGTTATTAAGTACTATCTCGGCTTCTTTTTTATCGGTAATATCCTGGTAAATTCCCCTTATCTTGATAAGTTTACCGTCCTCGGTGACCGGGATGCCAATGGTACGAACCCATTTTTTAGTGCCATCATATGCATATACTTCAAGTTCAAGATCATAAGGGATTTGATCCTTTATCACCTTGTTAACGGCTGCTTTTATCTTTGTAAGTGATTCGCCTCTGAAGGCATTGGATTCGAAGGTCGGTTGTTCTATGGCTTCACGGTTAGTGCCGAATATACTCAGTACTTCCTCTGACCAGGTTCTTTCTTTTGCAATGATATCATATTCCCAGCCACCTACTTTTGCCATCTGCCCGGTGAGATGCAACAGCTCATCTTTAAGGATGAGTTCCCGCTCCGCTTTTTTGCGGGCTGTTATATCGTGCGCAATGCCCTGAATGGCTGGTTTGCCCATGTATGTGATAGGTATACCGATGGTTTCAACATCAATTGATCTTCCTTCGCGGGATATAAATTTTAATTCGAAAAGTGGCACCGCCTTGCCGGAGAGGAAACACTCCTCAACCTTTTTGCGAAATTTCGAAGTGTAATCAGGATGTACAAAATTATAGATTGAAATATTTTTAACGGGTAATTCAATACCAAGCATATTGGCGGTAGCCGTGTTGGCATACATAAAAGTTT
>CAYNVK010000030.1:0-15118 GCA_964400395.1 uncultured Lentimicrobiaceae bacterium
TTTTAGGAACGGCAATCAGCAGCTGAACGGCTGGTATTGCCGGTGCATCGGTGAGTAGGTAATGCAAACGGAACATGCCTGATCGTATAGATTTCCCTTCGCTGAACAGCAGGTCGATCTGCTTCTGATTACAGATTTTTTCAGCTTTCCGGAAGGTTTTTCTGGCTTCGGTACTTAACATCAGGTTTGGTCTTGGTGCAAAATTAATGATTTCTCGGAGTGCCTGTTTAAAGGGTGGAGGTATAAACGTTAAATATCAATAAAAAACCCCGCTATTTCTGAAACAGCGGGGTTAAGGTTTTATAAAATGCTTCTTATGCTTTTTTCTGGCATTTCGAAAGGTATGCATCAATAGCCATGGTCATGGATGGCGTTGTTGGATTCGGAGCCGAAAGATTTACCTTTAATCCGGCTTCGGTTGCAGCCTGCGAAGTGGTGGTGCCAAAGGTACCGATGGCAATTTCACCTTGTTTAAAATCGGGCCAGTTGTGAAAGAGTGAACGTATACCCTGGGGACTGAAAAAAACCAGCATATCGAATTTGTTAATGTCGACCAGTGTTTTCATTTCGGCAGGAACAGTACGGTATAAAACAGCCTCGCTGTAATTGATTTTCGCTGCATCCAGTAAATCAGGCAATTCTTTGCTGTGGTTGTCGGAGCAGGGCAGAAGGAAGCGTTCGGTTTTATGCTTTTTGATGAGGTCCATCAGTTGCGACAGATCGTTCTCCGAAAAGAAAATTTTACGTTTGCGAAACTGCACATATTTCTGAAGGTAGAAGGCAACTGATTCGGAAATACAGAAATATTTCATGGTTTCCGGAATCTCCACCCTTACATCTTTGGCAATGCCAAAGAAATGATCGACAGCATGTTTGCTGTTAAAAATAATAGCAGTGTGTTCGTTAATATAAACTTTCTCATCACGAAACTCACGAACAGAAACACTTTCGATTTTGAAGAATTTGACAAACTCAATGTTTACGCCATACTTCTTAATCAAATCTCCATAAGGTGATTTTTCAAGATCTGCAGGAACAGGTTGCGACACCAGTATGTTCTTGACTTTTGACACGATTTCAAAAATTATTTAAAAGTTTAGAAAAAAAAGAATCTAACCCTACATTTTACTGAAAACCTTATACAAAAGTAAAAGGGGTAAAATTTCGAGGGTGCAAAGGTATAAAAATAAATAAAACAAATTGTAGCTCTTATTGGCGAGCCCTGTTAAAATACCCCTGAACAGCCGGTAAATCAGCAGTAGCAAAACAATTATTATTCCTGTTGTTAAAACAAAAATATTATCCCAATAAAAACAAACTACTGCCAGCGGGAATAATATTATGCCTATTACATTATTGAAAATCATTATGTTAAGCTGGTAAAGCCTGGCTACCTCGCGTGTATCGAAAATAATTCCCGACAGGTAAATGAGTGAAGATTTTACCAGTTGGTAAGCCATGAGCCCACCCATTATAATTGCCGCAAATGTAAGGTTGTGGAGTCCTGGCGGAATTCCGGCAAACTCGCGTACAATCAGAAATCCGAACACGGCGCTGATGCTGTAAAAGATAAATCCAAGCCCGAGCGATATTCTTTCCTTGAAAAGGTTTCCCTCGCGCTCAAGCTGGTTCAGGTAATGCGCCTGCGCCACCGCCTGGAAAATCTGGCCTAATCGTTTGGAATAGGAGTTCTGTATCCAGGCAAATATAAACAGGCAGGTCACAAAAACCATTGTAAACCAGTCAGTCGATTGTTTTTCAATGGACAGGGGGCCATGGTGTTTGGGAACCAGGTTATGGGGCCCGAATACCGAAATAGTCTGCTTAAACTGCTTATGCGGAGGCACCGGTGTTACATAGTCGTAGGCCCCGAAATTGTAATATTTTTTCAGCGAATCGGCAATGGGTGCCTGGCTTTCGTTGGTTAGCGGAATGCAATAGTCGAAGAAACCTACCGTATCGGTAAGCATCGGGTTCAACTGGTATCGTACAATGGTGTCGTTCATAGCCGCAGCCTGCAAAAATACAAAATTTGAAACGGCTAATACCTCATTTTATACGTTCTGCTCTTATAGTTTTCAACAGCCGTTGAACCTGGGTGCGTGTGAATCGTAAATTCATTACGTGGTTCGGACCTGTGATCGTGATACGCTGAATTTTGCCAGGCTCGCCGCCCACCGTACATTGCGTTGTTTACTCAGAACGAAAATATTACAGGTTTTAGTGATATAACCTTTAAATAAATTTTACCTTTGCACCCGAAATAAGGGCCCAAATGGTTAAGGTATTGACTTTTAACATGATGTGCCTTAGTGAGTCGCTCATATTCATACACCAAAATATCCTACTAAAATGTCAGAAATAATCGGAAAACTGGAAGATTTCAGTCTTACCAAGAGTCCAAAACCACATGGAGCCATCCACCAGATTGGAATAATCGGATTTGGCTCCATGGGCCAGGAAATTGCAAAAACAATCAGTCAGCATGGTTTTGATGTTGTTTGCCTCGATCTTGATGAAAAACGTGTAGCCGGCGGGCTTGATGGCATAACCCGCATGCTCGACACCGAAATTCTTCGCTGGGGTATGACCAACAGCGAAAAACGCCTCATCATGTCGCGTATAAAAGGTACTGTTGATTACAAAAACCTGGCCGACTGTGATATTGTTTTCGAAGCCATCAATTCGCGTAAGCCTGGCACCAGCCTCGAAATCAGGAAGGAAATTTTACAGAATGCTGAAAAATATGTGCGTCGCGATGCTATTCTTGCTTCGAACACGGCCACACTTATGATCTCCGACCTGGCATCGGGGCTCGAATATCCTGATCGCGCGGTTGGACTGCATTTCATGTCGCCGGCGGATAACGTAAAAGTGCTCGAGGTTGTTCGTAGTGCGCGTACTTCCGATGAAGCCTTCGAAATCGTGAGCCGTTTTGTACGCATGCTCGAAAAGAAACCGATCACCCTTATGGAATCGCCCGGTAACGTTACCACACGCATGATGTGTATCGTGATAAACCATGCCTGCGAAATGCTTATGGAAGGTATTGCTTCGGCCCAGGATATTGATGAGTTGATGAAAACCAGCCTTGGGCACCAGTTTGGTCCTTTCGAACTTGCTGACCGCATTGGCCTCGACAAGGTGCAAAAATGGATGGATAACCTGTATAACGAATTCGGCGAACACGGATACAAAACTTCGCCTGTGTTGAAACGCCTGGTGCGTGCCAATTTCCTGGGCAAGGCTTCCGGACAGGGCTTTTATAAATATGATGCCCATGGCAAAATTGTTGAAAGCACAATCACCTGCCCCGAGTACAAGTAGAAGTTTATCCACTCAAAAAAAAATTAAAATGAAGATTATAGTATTGAACTGCGGAAGTTCATCCATTAAATACCAGCTCTTCGAAATGCCTTCGGCCGAAGTAATTGCAAAAGGACTGGTCGATAAAATCGGTTTAAAAGGTGCATCCATAAAGCATTACATGGCTAATGGCGATGTGCTGAAACTCGAAGGCGAAATTCTCGATCACCAGGCTGGTATTGAGTTTGTGCTGGGAATTCTTACACACAAAGAATATGGTTGTGTAAAAAATATGAATGAGATTGGCGCTGTTGGGCACCGTGTAGTTCATGCCGGCGAAAAATTTAACAGCAGCGTGGCCATTAATAAAGAAGTGATTGATGCCCTGGTTGAGTGTATTGACCTGGCGCCTCTGCACAATCCACCCAACCTCGAAGGGATTTATGCCATTACCAAACTGCTGCCCGAAGTACCCCAGGTTGGTGTTTTCGACACAGCGTACCACCAGACCATGTCGGAACAGGCTTACCTTTACGGGATTCCTTATTCGCTTTACGAGAAATACAAAGTCCGCCGTTATGGCTTCCATGGCTCGAGCCACCGCTTTGTGGGTCAGCGTGCTGCCGATATACTGGGTAAGAAAATTGACGATCTCAGGATCATCAGCTGCCACCTTGGTAACGGGGCTTCCATCTGTGCCATACAGAATGGCAAATCGGTGGATACTTCAATGGGTATGACCCCGGTTGAAGGACTTGTTATGGGTACCCGCTGCGGCGATATTGATGCCGGAGCGCTTCTGTATATTGCGGATAAAGAGGAAACCAGTATCCCTTATACCAGTACCCTTATCAATAAACACAGCGGAATTCTCGGGCTTTCGGGTGTTTCGAGCGATATGCGCGATGTTGAAACTGCTGCTGCCGAAGGAAATCACAGGGCACAGGTTTCGCTCGATATTTACCACTACCGGATTAAAAAATACATTGGCTCGTACGCAGCTGCAATGGGTGGTGTTGATGTTGTAATTTTTACCGGGGGCGTTGGCGAAAATGGCTGGGAAACCCGCCAACAGGTTTGCGAAGGTCTTGAATTTATGGGTCTTGATTTCGATATTCAGAAAAATACCAAGTTAAGAGGTAAGGAAGCTGTAATCAGTACACCTGATTCGAAAGTAACAGTTATGGTGGTTCCGACAAACGAAGAGTTGGTTATTGCTCAGGATACGTTTGAGATAGTGACAGCTTAATCGGATTATGTCTCACAAAAACAGAGCGGGCAGCCATCGGCTGCCCGCTCTGTTTTTTTAAAACCTGTGCTAATTAAGTTCAGCAATACCGACCAGGTTCATTTGTTCTACATGGCATCCTGCTCCACGCCTAATATATAGGTCACTCGTTTAATTTTTCGCCGGTGTGAATCATAAAATACAAACTCACCGTCCCAGCAAAAGCGCATTTCGTTGTTGGATGTTAGCCAGAGTGCTGATCCTTTATATTCGAGATTTCCTTCAAGGTTGTAGCGTTTGATTCGCATCACGCTATCATTCACATACCGGAATGTTGCCCATTTTACACCGTCATTATAATACGTGCATCTTTTAGTTTCGTTCCCATGATTGTACCAACCTTTAAAAGTTTTTTTTGAAGGATCCGATTTTAAATATTCGACCCAATAGCCATGCTTTTTGCAATCGGAGTCAAACTGGTTTTTCTTGTGCAGGCATATCTGCGGAAACAAATCGGAGTACAGATTTACCAGTAAAAGCAACAGGAAAGTCCGGATCAGTTTTTGCATCTTATGTATTAACTCAGTTTAAACTGTATCGGCATATTAAACAGTACTCTAACGGGCTTCCCTTTATCCGTTCCCGGTTTCCATTTAGGCATAGCACTCACAACACGGAAAGCTTCCGCATCTAAGGAACTTTCAACTCCTCTTATGACTTTTGTATTGGTAATGCTGCCATCTTTTTCAACAACAAACGATACATAAACTGTCCCTTGCAAACCTTTATTTTTTGCTGTTTCAGGATACTTTATATTCTCAACCATGTACTTAACGCGCGCTGCATCTCCTCCCGGAAATTGAGGCATTGTTTCAGCAATTTTGTAAACATCAGCATTGGATGCAGATTTATGTGATGGTGGAGGTGGCGGTGGTGGTGGAGGAGGTGGTGGTGGAACAGGGATTGCAGAATCAGTGATAACCGTAGCTGTTCCAACCTCACGGCCAAGTGAATCCTTTACCAGCATCACCTTGTTCGAATTCATTTTCACCGAATCTTCATTTTCTGAAACAGGTTTCAGATTCGATTGCTGACATCCGATGGCATACATCATTACAACGATTATTGCAACCGGTAATACCACCATTGCCTTCAGCCTGGCAAAGCGGGTATTCTTTTTGTAAAACATGGTTAACCTCCTTTTTATTAATGAGTAATTGAAATTATTTCCCAGCACAACAGCCAGGGCTGTTTTATCCTGTGCAAATAGTATTTTGGTATAAGTTACAGGGTCTGTACCGGCGCGTATAATCGCTTTATCGGCTTCAAATTCATGAATTTCGCGTAGGTATCTTTCAATCAGGGGGATAAAAGGGTTTACCCAGCAAATGATTTGCATGATTTGTGCGAAAACAATATCAAAACTGTGTAGCGAATTGATATGAACCTGCTCGTGCCTGATAACTTCGTTTACATGAGGTGTATCTTTCAGGCTGGCAGGTAAATACATTTTGTGAAAAAATGAAAACGGCGGAATGTTATCTTCGCTCCAAAGAATCAGACTATCCTCTCTTTCGTCCCGGTTAGCCTTTTTACTGAGATTGTAAATATTAAGGACTCTGATGATTAGCCGGGCTGCAAAACAGGCTACTCCTGCCAGGTAAATGTAAGCGAGAATAGCAGGAAGAGATGACATTTTACCAGCTGTCGCAGTAATTACAACCGGCGACAGTGTAATTGCATTCATAAAACCGGCACCCGTCGTTTTGTCCGATATCAACGAAAATGTATCAGGTAGCAATGTAATAAGCGGAATAAGGTAGGAGAGGATCAAGGCCGAAAGCAGATATATCCTGTTGAACCTGAAAAGCGGTTCTTTGCGCAGTAATGCAATGTATGCAGCGTAAAATACGCCCAGTGAAACTACCGAAGCAACAATATAAATGATAAGTGCGTTCATTTTTTAGCCTCCTTATGATTAAGGATTTGTTTTTCAACAAGTACTTTTATTTCTTCCAGTTCTTTGATGCTCAGCGTTTCGCTTTGCGCGAAAAACGAAGCCAGGGCTTTGTACGAATTGCTGAAATAATTCTGGGTAAAATTATTCAGGTATTCTCTCGAATAGTCTTCTTTCTGAACCAGCGGGTAGTACTCATGGGTACGGCCATAGGCTTTGTGAGCGATAAATCCTTTTTGCTCGAGAATGCGTACAATTGTGGATACGGTATTGTAGGCAGGTTTAGGTTCGGGTAATTGACTTACAATATCGTTTACAAATCCTTTCTGCAGTTCCCACAGCACCTGCATAATCTGTTCTTCGGCTTTGGTTAGTTTTTTCATTGTTTTCAAATTGCATAACAAAGATACAACTAAAAACGTAGTTATACAACTAAAAATTTAATTTAGACGAAAATATTTTTTATCTATCAGAAAATGAGATACATAAAAATTGAAATATTTTAATGTGCTCAGTTTAGCCCAATAAAAAAATCCGAAAACCATAACCAGGCTTTCGGATTTTGAACTTAAGTAGTACAATGATTTACATGGAATCCATCAGTTCGTCTGTCATCTCCAGGTTGTGATATACAGCTTGTATATCGTCGTCTTCTTCGAACATCTCGATAAGGCGCATCACTTTTTTAGCGCTTTCGAGGTCGAGTTTGGTAGTGTCCTTGGGGATGCGCTGCAGTTGGGCGCTTTCCGGTTCAATTTTAAGGGCTTCCAGTCGTTTCATCATTGGGCCGAAATTTTCCATGGCTGTGGTAACAGTATAGTAACCTTCTTCGAGTTGCATATCCTCAGCACCAGCTTCAATCATTTCCATTTCAAATTCATCAGCATCGAGTGTGCCCTGGGGTATGTTGAAAATACCTTTGCGGTCGAAAATAAAACTCAGCGATCCGTTTGTGCCCAGGTTCCCGTTGAACTTGTTGAAATACATGCGTACATTGGAGATGGTGCGCTGCTGGTTATCGGTAGTAGCCTCCAGAAAGATGGCCACACCACCGTTGGCATAACCTTCGAAAGTACATTCGATAAACGAAGCCCCGTCTTTATCTGAGCCTTTGCTGATGGCCCGCTGTATATTTTCTTTCGGCATACTTGCGCCTTTGGCATTGGCGATGGCAAGCCTCAGCCGCGGATTGGCGTCAGGGTCAGCGCCGCTTTCTTTTACCGCAACGGTAATTTCCTTGATAATTTTGGAGAAAATCTTTGACCGCTTTGCATCCAATGCGCCTTTTTTACGCTTAATGGTCGACCATTTATTATGTCCCGACATATGTATTTAAATTACAGTTTATGATGTATAGATTTGTTTTTTAGCTGAGAAATATTGTAGTCCGGTTGCAGGCTTTGAGTAACAGTTTACAGCAACAAAATTTCAATATTTATTTATTGATTTACCATGAGATTAAGGTTTTCCGAATCGGATAATGCTGACGATAATCTCACTTTTGGGGGCAAAGTTAATGCTTTGGTTGTAAAAAAAAAACTGCCTCCCGAAGGAGGCAGTCATCAATTAACCACAATCAATGTTTAGTAAGCCAAAACTAATCCAATGCTCATTTTCAGAGTGTATGGGTATATCATAGGCTGCTGTTAAAAACCTATCAGGGTGATACCAACTTCGAACGGGTAAGCAGTCGGACCTTTACCATTTCGGAACATTTCGGTGAAGGAGTAAGTTCCGTACAGGTTGATTATTCCCCAGCCAACAGTGGCCATCCCCTGGATGATGAAAGGATTTACATAGAAATCGCCTTTGTTTTTTGTCTTCGAATTGTTGATTTCATTTTTGGTATGCGACCACATGCGCACACAACCTACAGCTCCGGCACCTACATGAAAACTGTTGGATTTCATTTTGGCATTGCTCTGGTATTCGAGCATCAGCGGTATGCGGAGTGATGCCAGCATAAGCTTGCTTTTCTGGTAGCTGTACCCGGGTACTTCGCTGAAATAACCGTCGAGGTGTCCGTTTGTATCGGTGAGGATTACGTTATTGGCAAAGCGGTAGTTGTTCCATGTTACTCCCAGTCCGGTAACCAAACCGAGTTTCTGGTTGGCAAGGTTAATATTCTGCTCAAAGAAGTTTAAACTCACACCGGTGGATTTATTGTAATTAATATCCAGGTATGGGGCACCTTCCGGGTAATCGATCATGTGATCCTGGTTCAGAAGCCCGTTAATGCTTAACCCGAAACCAGCCCAGTGGCCATTAAATTTAGGATTTTTGTTGTGTTTCTCCATCCTGAAGCCATCATCGCTGATCACATAATCATGTTGCCCGATGTTGATTTTTACTGAATCGTCAGTAATCACAACTACTTTTTTATCGTTCAGTACAATTTTAACGGTGTCGCTATCGTCACTTATATTCCACGATGAGTTATCGGCCTGATCTTTTTCTTCATTTTCTTCAATAATCACACCTTTTACATTGTCCATTCCATCGAAGGAGAGCTGGTATTCGCCCTGGCGGGCTATTTTTTTCACGTTGTCCTTATCAACATAAGTAAGGCTTCCTGCCCCCGAAAGGTCAGCTTTAATTTGTTTGCGTGCCATAATTTTTGCACTTCCTGCACCCGAAACTTCAGCATCGGTGTAGTCGGAAATAAATTCCATGGCTTTCAGGTTACCGGCACCCGATACTTCTGTTTTATGTTTTTCTGCAGTTCCTTTTAAGGTCAGGTTACCGGCGCCACTCACTTCGGTATTGGCGCTTTTCGCGGTGAGGTTTATTGTATTGTTGGCAGCACCACTGGTTTCGTTGTTAAAAATACCAGCATCTATGTCCATATTTACTTTCGAGGCTCCTGAGGTGTATAACCCGAAAACATCACTTTTTACCGGGGTTTCGCCATAAACTTTGGATGCGCCGCTGGCATCGAGGCTGTTAAGTTTAACTGCGGTAACATAAACATCCATTTTGGTGGCATTCTGCACATTGTTACATTCCAGGTTCAGGGTTCCGTTGCTAACCTTGGTGATAATCCGGCTTTGCAGATTTTCATCGGTTTCAACCTTTACCGATTGCTGGTCACCCTGCGAGAGGTGTAGTTTGATGGCGCAACCAACTTTAATGGCATCGAACGATGACAATTCGCGTGTTTCGGTAGTTACGTTTCCATTTCCTTTGGTTTGGGCATTAACACTCGTAAACGCTAGTGCGAAGAGCATTATTCCGGCGATTGTTAGTTTTATCGTTTTCATAGGATTCTGATTATGCTGTTTGTTATTATTGAATTCTGATGCTAGACGGAATGGGCTGGCGAAATGTTACAACCGGCCACAAAATACTTAACATTTTTTTAATCGGGAAACCAGGATGTTTTTCGCGAAATCCCGTCAGTTGAGGATACTACCGTTTATTTGGGGATTTTTTTTACTGGATCAGACGAGGAATTTCTAAGATGAACGGTCAGTACAATAAAAAAACCGGGGCAAGCCCGGTTTGTCAGAGTAAAGATTTGCAGGAATTATTTTGCCAGGCTCTTTTCTATATTAAAGAGGTTACTTTCCAGGTCATAACCAACAACCTTTCCTTCTTCATTTTTATGTAGATTCAGTTCCACATCGCTGGAGGTGATTTTGTTAAAAGTCTGAACCCCGGCTTCGGCAACAGTCCATAATGATATATTCTTTTTGTCAGATGGGGTACTTTCGTTCTGCTTCGAAGCCAGCATATCACCCGACGAACGGCCGGTAACTGCGTTGAACAAGGTTTTTACCGGGTTTTTATCTTTGGCATTTGCTTCGGCGTAGGCTAATTCTTCCGAAAGTTTCAGGTTGTAGTAAAATTCGAGGTTCTCGTTCTGGTACATCTGGCTCATCCGGATAAAAGTATATTCAGGAGCAACATAGGAACGGGTGCTCACCCTGGCAGATGTTAATGGTTCGAGTGGCAGTATTTGCTGCCTGCTGCCCATGGCTATAGCCGGTTCCTGATTTGCTTCAGGTATAACTGTGCCATTGTTTTCAGGGTTTGAAGTACCGTTTTTTGCTTCAGTATTTCCTGATTCAGTTACCAGAGGTTTTGTTTCTGCAATGTTTCCTGAAGGGATGCTTTGTGCAGGTTGCGAAATTTCGCGGTTAACCTTGTTCTTAACATGGCCTTGTTGCGCCAGGTTGTTGGTTATGTTATTGCGGTCGAGCAAAAAGTAAACGCTGAAAAGCAGTGCCAGCGATGCAGCCGTCGACAGTGCATAATAAACCATCCGCCTGATTGGGACAACCTTGTGTTTGAGGCTTTCTTTATCAGCGAACACCACTGAAGTATCGGCGCTGAGTTTGGTAAGTGCAAACAGTTTCCTGTCTGTTGCGAGATGGGGGGTGTAGGTCAAAAACTCCTCAAGCTGCAGTTTCACGGCAGGGGTGAGGTCGCCTTCCAGCTCGCGGGCCATAAAGGTTTCGTAGGTATCGGCATTGATGTCGCCAACCGGTATTGCTTTTTGTTTGAGCGACTCTTTATTTTCAAATGTTGTACCAGCGTCAACCGTTAAATGTGCCATGGCAAACAGCCTGCGGTCTTTTTCAAACTGCGGGTTTATGCTGATAAATTCTTCGATGAATGCTTTTTGTTCGCTGTTTAGCAGGCCTTCGGATTCATCAAAAAACCATTCTTCATAATTTGTTTCATTGATCAGTGAAGTGGCAAAAACCTGGTTTTTTTTTAAGGCTGATTTTTTCTCAAACACAATCTCCTGTTCAGTTACCAGCGATACCGGTTCGAATTCATGAAAAACATTGGCCAGGTCGGGATTCCGATCGACAAAAAGCAGAACTTCCCGGGCCATTTCGGGGCTTAACTGCCCTTCGTGGTAGTCGAGGAAATACGCTTCGTAATTGTCCCTGTTGATTTTCATTGTGTTTATCTTTTGTATGCTTTGTATACTAGATTACCAGGTCGAGGCTTCCGATGTATTGTTTTAAAAATGTACGTGCCCTGAAAATATACACTTTAACCTGCGATTCGTTGAGTTGAAGGATTTCACCGATTTCTTCGTAGGAGTAACCTTCGTAATCGCGCAGCATAATTGCCGAACGCTGTATTTCAGGAAGTTTCGCAACTGCTTCGTTTATTACTTCCTTCAGGTCGTTGTAAGTACCTGGCGATTCGTCGTGCGTGAGTGTATAATCTTCATCCAAAGAACTGATGCGCTGGTTTTTACGGATGTGGTCTATCATGGTATGGTAGGCCGTAGTAAAGAGGTAAGCGCGGGCTTTTTCGTACGAAATTTCCTTCACTTTTTCCCACATCCTTACATACGATTCCTGTACTATATCCTGGGCGGTATCTCTATCCTTTATATTTTTCAGGATAAAACGATACACACCATCGGAGTACAAGTCAGCACATGAATTATATTCGGCTGTGGTCATGCTTCAGGCTTTGGTTTTTGGTTTTCGGACTTCGGAAGTAATACGTTTAACTACACCATAAAGTTACAACAGAATGAAAAATATTTTCATTTTTTTTGAGTGAGAATATTTTTGATAGCTGTAATTTGATCCGGTAGCGGAACTCGTGCTTTAATTTTTATAACCTGGGGCAAGCAAGTTGCTCAGATATAGAAGTTCAGCGGTTCCACGAAATCTTTTTTATCGCGGATCACAATCTGCGGCTGGTGGTAAACCAATGAGAATGGTTCAACGCTTTCGGTAAGCCACACATTACCACCAATTACCGAATCGTGGCCAATCACTGTTTTCCCTCCCAGTATGGTGCTTCCGGCGTAAATAATAACATTGTCCTGGATGGTCGGGTGTCGTTTCTGGTCACGAAGCGCACGCTCCACGTAAAGCGCACCAAGGGTTACGCCCTGGTATATTTTAACATTATCGCCAATTTCGGTAGTTTCGCCAATTACAACTCCGGTACCGTGGTCGATAAAAAAGTTCCGGCCAATAACAGCCCCGGGATGTATGTCGATACCGGTTTTGCCATGGATATATTCACTCATAATACGGGGCAGCAGCGGCACATTCAGTTTATGCAACTCGTGGGCAATGCGGTATACCGAAATGGCGTAAAATCCCGGAAACGACATAATAACTTCTTCGTTTCCCTTTGCCGATGGATCGCTGTTTACAAAAGCATCGGCATCCCTGAGCATATGATGGTACACTTCGGGAAGGCTGTTGAAAAACGCCTCCACAATCTGGGTTACTTCATTTTCATCATCTCCATGTATGGGATATAGCAATTCGCCAAGCCTGAAACGGAGCCGCCTCAATTCTTTTTGCAGCGATTTAAGCGAAACCGTGCGGTTGGCTTTTACCGGGAAGAAAAACATAACAAGTTCGTCAACAAACTGATGCGTGCTTTCAACCGGCGGAAGGTTAGCATGGGCGCATACATAACTGCGGTAAATTTCTTTGGGTAACTGCGATACAGAATTCATTTTATTATTTTCTTAATATATTGAATATTAGTACAATATGTTTTTAAAAACAACGATGCCGGCTATATGTTCATTGCTTATCCCCATCGGAACAAGCTTTTATTCTGAACATGGGATCCGGGGATTTCAGCAGCTCACGGCATCCCGAAATGGGTATTCCATTTCCTGATGCAAGCTACTACCACTATTCAGGTAGTGGCTTTTACCGGTGGAAATGATTAAAAGCCATGCTATTCCCGGCACCGCTAAAATAAAACCAACTGTTCCGAAATCCCATTCAGAACTGGGATGCTCTTTATTGTACTCTTGAGTAACCGGTACTAATCGAGTTTAAGTACGGCAAGGAATGCACTCTGAGGTACTTCTATATTGCCAATCTGCCGCATGCGTTTCTTGCCTTTTTTCTGTTTTTCGAGCAGTTTTCGCTTACGCGAAATATCACCTCCATAACATTTGGCAATAACGTCCTTACGAAGCGGTTTAATGGTTTCGCGTGCTATAATCTTTGCCCCTATGGCTGCCTGTATGGCAACTTCGTATTGCTGCCTGGGTATCAGTTCTTTCAGTTTTTCGCAAATACGACGGCCAAAATTATAGGCGTTTTCACGATGTATCAGGGTGCTCAGGGCGTCAACGGGATCTCCGTTCAGCAAAATGTCGAGTTTTACCAGGTCGGCTTTCCGGTAGTCGGAAATATGGTAATCGAAGGATGCATATCCTTTCGAGATGCTTTTGAGCTTATCGTAGAAATCAATAACAATTTCGCCCAGTGGCAGGTCGAAGCTAAGCTCAACGCGGTCCTGGGTAAGGTACACCTGGTTACGGAGTGTTCCTCGTTTTTCGAGGCACAGTTTCATGATAGCTCCCTGGTAATCGGATTTCGAAATTACCTGTGCAGCTATAAATGGTTCATAAATGTCATCAATCCAGGTTACATCGGGCATGCCTGACGGATTGTGTACTTCCAGTTCCTCGCCTTTGGTGGTAATGATTTTATACATTACGTTAGGAACGGTCGAAATCACGTCCATGTTAAATTCTCGATCGAGGCGTTCCTGAACAATTTCCATATGCAGCAATCCCAGGAACCCGCAGCGAAATCCAAAACCAAGCGCTGCCGACGACTCGGGCTCAAAAGTAAGCGAAGCATCGTTGAGCTGGAGTTTTTCGATGGAGGCACGCAGTTCTTCATAATCGTCGGCATCAACCGGGTAAACCCCGGCAAACACCATGGGTTTAACGTTTGAGAAACCTTCGATGGCCGAAGCACAAGGCCTTTCAACGTGTGTAATGGTGTCGCCTACTTTTATTTCTTTGGCTGTTTTTATACCCGAAATAATATAGCCCACATCGCCGGTGGTGAGCTTGTCGGTAGGTTTTTGCTGTAATTTCAGCAGCCCAATTTCTTCGGCTTTATACTCTTTGCCGGTGTTAACAAATTTTACAAGGTCGCCTTTGCGGATTTGCCCGTTAAAAATGCGGAAGTAAGCAATAATTCCGCGGAAGGAGTTGAAGAGCGAATCGAAGATGAGAGCCTGCAACGGAGCTTCGGGGTCGCCTTTGGGGGCAGGTATGCGGCTGATGATGGCATCGAGTATTTCCTGTATGCCCATGCCGGTGCGGGCGCTGGCGCGGATAATATCCTCGGGTTTGCAACCGATCAGTTCAATAATCTGGTCCTCCACCTCGTCGGGCATGGCCGAGTCCATATCCATTTTGTTCATTACCGGGATAATTTCCAGGTCGTGTTCCAATGCCAGGTAGAGGTTGCTGATGGTTTGTGCCTGTATGCCCTGGGTTGCATCTACAATAAGTAAAGCGCCTTCGCATGCGGCGATGGCCCGCGAAACTTCGTACGAAAAATCGACGTGTCCCGGGGTGTCAATCAGGTTCAGTTCGTATTGAACCCCGTTGCGCAGGTAATCCATGCGGATGGCATGACTTTTAATGGTAATGCCGCGCTCGCGTTCGAGGTCCATGTCGTCGAGCACCTGGTTCTGAAGCTGGCGCTCGTTAAGCGTTCCGGTAGTTTCAAGCAGCCTGTCGGCCAGGGTGCTTTTGCCGTGATCTATATGTGCAATGATGCAGAAATTCCTGATGTGTTCCATTGCTGCAAAGGTATAAAAAAACAGAGCAATTTTTTAACATATGTTGCATCGGGGTTTTTGTTTTGCAG
>CAYNVK010000031.1:0-14949 GCA_964400395.1 uncultured Lentimicrobiaceae bacterium
TTACCGGTAACCGTGTACGAAACTTCGGCAAGTGGTAACAAACTCACCCTGATTTCTAATTTCTCTGCCGCAGGCAATACATCCGTTGTTAAATTATTGCCTGACCAGGTGTTTCAAACTATTCTCGGATTTGGCGGATCATTTACTGAATCGTCGGCATATTTATTAAACAAAATGAGTAAGGCAAAGCGGGAAATGATATTGGATGCCTATTTCGGCGAAACCGGTGCCCGGTATTCCCTCACCCGCACGCACATGAATTCCTGCGATTTTTCTTTAGGACATTATTCTTATGCACCTATAACCGGAGATAAAGAGTTAGCACATTTTTCAATAGATGAGGACAAGCCCGACATTATTCCAATGATCAAGGATGCAATGGCTACATCCAAAGGAGGTTTCAAAATTATAAGCTCACCCTGGACGGCACCTCCCTGGATGAAAGATAATAACAGCTGGTTGGGTGGAAAACTGTTGCCCCAATACCAGGATACCTGGGCCTTGTTTTTTTTAAAATATTTAGATGCATATAAAGCCGAAGGAATCAACATTTGGGGATTTACAGTTGAGAATGAGCCTTTGGGCAACAACAACAATTGGGAAAGTATGATTTTTAGCCCCGAAGAAATGACTGATTTTGTAAAAAATCACCTGGGACCGAAATTGAAATCCGATGGCCGGGATATAAAAATACTTGGTTATGATCAAAACCGTGGCGAAGAATTAAAGCAATGGGCTGATGTGATGTATCGCGACGAATCCTCCTCGAAATATTTTGATGGCATAGCAGTGCATTGGTATGCAAGTACATACGATTGGTTTCCTGAATCGCTTCAATATGCGCACAAGGCAGCGCCTTCCAAATATATTATTCAAACTGAAGCATGTATTGACGGACTGGTACCAAAGTGGAACGACGATAAATGGTATTGGTCCAAAGAAGCCAAGGACTGGGGCTGGGATTGGGCTCCTGCCGATCAAAAATACCTACATCCAAAATATGTACCTGTTTTCAGGTATGCCCGCGATATAATCGGATGCCTTAATAACCACGTAAATGGATGGATTGACTGGAATATGGTTTTGGATAAACAAGGCGGACCTAACTGGTTTAAAAACTGGTGTGGCGCTCCCATACTTGTGGATCCCGATAAGGACGAAGTGTATATTACTCCCATTTATTATGTAATGGCTCATTTTAGTAAATACATACGTCCGGATGCTAAAAGGATAGGATTTGAAAATTCCGATGCGGATCTAATGATAACCGCTGTTCAGAACCCCGATCACAGCCTTGTAGTTGTAGTCCTGAACCAGGGTTCAGAAGCTAAAAACTTCACCCTTACCCTGGGTGCTGAATCAACCCCTGTTTCCATTAGTGCTAATGCCTTGCAAACTATAGTTATCTCAGAAAAATTACCTTCATTAATTAATAAATAAATCAGAATCTAATGGAAAAGCACAAAACAGCATCAGAAGATGTAGTGCCAGTCGGGCAAAAAATTGCCTTTGGTGCCGGTAATTTAACCAACCAGCTTTTGCCTGCCGCATTAGGCATATTTATGTTTTTTTTAGTGGTATCCTTTAAAATGAGTCCCTACAAGGCAGGGATATTGGCCGCCATTCCGCGGTTTATGGATGCTATACTCGACCCTATTATGGGCTATATTTCCGACAATACCCGGTCGAGGTGGGGGCGTAGGAAACCATACATTTTTGCCGGCGCTATACTGGTTGGGATCAGCTTTATGGCGATGTGGCAGATATCCCCCCAAAATGGCGAAACTTTTAATTTTATTTACTTTTTATTCATGTCGCTTATCTTTTATGTTGGTTATACCATTTTCGCAGCGCCGCTTATAGGGTTAGGTTACGAAATGACTCCCGATTATAATGAAAGGACACGCTTAATGGCTATTTCGCAGGTTATGGGTCAGATTGCATGGATGATAGCTCCCTGGTTCTGGTTTATTATCAGCCGCCCCGAAATATATGCAACACCTGATGTGGGTGTACGCAACCTGGCTATCTGGGTAGGAGGGCTTTGCCTGGTATTAGGAATCATGCCTGCATTATTCTGTAAAGAACTTGACCAAACCCGTTTAACCGGGCAATCCAAGCTCTCCTTCAAAGAGCTTTCGGCTAACATGAAACACTTTTTTATCGGGATTAAACAAACCATCTACAACAAACCATTTTTACGCCTGTGCGGAGCAACATTCCTGGTATTTAACGGGTTTCAGACTGTCGCTCAGTTTTCATTTTTTATCATTATTTACTACTTGTTCAAAGGCGACCAGGCTGCTTCAGGTCAGTTTCCGGCATGGTTTGGTACTATAAGTGCTGTAGCAACGGCTGTTTTAGTGATTCCTATAATTACATGGATGTCGACCAAAATCGGCAAGAAAAATGCTTTTGTGGTTTCGTCATTAATATCTGTGGTTGGTTACGGTTTAAAATGGTATGGATTTCACCCGGGAATGCCCTGGTTAATATTTATGCCTATTCCGCTGATGTCATTCGGTATCGGAGGGTTGTTTACATTAATGATGTCGATGACAGCTGATGTATGCGACTATGATGAACTCAAAAACGGAATGCCACGTAAAGAAGCTTTGTTTGGAGCCGTGTACTGGTGGATGGTGAAACTGGGAACTTCCCTGGCTTTACTGGTAAGCGGTATAGTGTTAAGTGCTGTAGGATTTGATCAGAATGTTCAGGTTCAGACTGCTGAAACTATTACCCGGCTTCGTATTGCCGATATATCTATTCCTTCGGTTACAGCACTGCTGGCTATAATAGTTATGTGGAAATATAACATTACCGAAAAACGGGCGCGCGAAATCCGTGATGAATTGGTTGCTCGCAGAGGAAAACTTTAGATAAATCTTTTAAATCAAAAAAATATGTCATACAGAGCAGGAAGAACAATGTCGCTGGCAGGAATCGCGGGAGCCGATTTCGCCAATAAAACTGAAGCAGAAATTCAGAAAATATTCGAATCGGTTTTAGGTGATGGCATGCATGGACTTTGCTTCAGCTTATACGAAGAAGGTCAGAAACCTGGCGATATCATTACCGAAGAACAGGTTAGGCGAAGAATGGAAATTATCAAACCCTATACAAAATGGATCCGGTCGTTTTCGTGTACCGATGGCAATGAACTTATACCTAAAGTTGCCAAGGAGTATGGTTTACAAACGCTGGTTGGCGCCTGGCTTGGCGATGATGCCGAAATTAACGAACGCGAAATTGCCGGTCTGATAAAATTAGCCAAAGAAGGATTTGTGGATATTGCTGCTGTGGGCAATGAAGTGCTGTATCGGAAAGATTTGACCGAGGACGAACTGATTGATTTTATTAAGCTGGTTAAAGAAGCCATTCCTGATGTACCCGTTGGCTATGTAGATGCATATTACGAATTTTCGAGCTGCCCGCGTATTACCGAATTATGCGATGTGATCCTGGCGAATTGCTACCCGTTTTGGGAAGGTTGCAGTTTTGAATATTCGCTTCCATACATGAAAAACATGTATTACCAGGCGCTTAATGCTGCTAAAGGGAAAAAAGTGATCATCACCGAAACCGGTTGGCCCAGCCAGGGAAAAAGCCTGCAAGGTGCCCATCCATCCCTCGAAAATGCACGAAATTACTTCATCAATACACAACTTTGGTCCAAAGCCGATGGTATCGAAATCTTCTATTTTTCATCGTTCGACGAATCGTGGAAAGTTGGTGCCGAAGGCGATGTAGGTGCATATTGGGGAATCTGGGATAAAAATCAAAATCTTAAATTTTAATACGTTTCTCATTTTGAAAGTAGAAAAACAAAAACTTGTTTTTGAATTCGGGAAGGCAATTTGTTATTCCGGATTCAGAGAAGGTCAGCAGCCAGGAGGCGTTGTGCCTGATTACGAGGAAATTAAAGAGGATTTGCTTATACTTAAAAAACAATGGAAGTATCTGCGTTTGTTCGATTGCGATACACATGCCGAAACCGTTTTGCAAGTTATTGAAAAAGAAAAACTCGATTTCAAAGTAATGCTTGGGGTTTACATAGTGGCCGAGATGAATAATTTTGGTTGTCCCTGGGGTGGTACATATCCCGAAGAGGTTTTAAATGCCAACAAAACAAAAAATTTCAACCAGGTTCAGGAACTCATAAAATTTGCCAACCGCTACCCCGACATCATTTTTGCACTATCGGCAGGTAACGAAGCCTGTGTTGACTGGACCGATCATTTTGTTCCTGTATCAAGCGTAATCAACTACGTAAAAATGATAAAAGCCGGAGCCCGGCAGCCGGTAACATTCTGCGAAAACCATGTACCCTGGATTACCAAACTTAAAGACCTGGCCGATGAACTTGATTTTATTTCCATTCATACCTATCCGGTGTGGGAGTATAAAAACATTCACGAAGCCATTGGTTACACTAAACAAAACTATTATTCGGTGGCTGAAAAGTATCCCGACAAACTGGTTGTAATTACCGAAGCAGGCTGGGCAACCAACTCAAATGGCAGAGGAATAGATCCTGAAAATGTGAGTGAAGAAAACCAGGAAATTTATTACCATGATTTGATGAACTGGATAGAAAAGGATCGTGTTTTAACCTTTGTTTTTGAAGCTTTTGACGAACCATGGAAAGGATCGGCTGAACCTTTGGAACCCGAAAAGCACTGGGGCCTGTTTAAAGTTGACCGAACACCCAAACTGGTAATGAAAAGACTTCAGTATAAAAAATTTCCGGAATAAATGATTACCTTGTAAGCTCCTAACCTGCTTTTGAATTGCTCTGTCAAATTCGTATTCTCACTGTTTTATTTTATGCCTGTTTGAAATGCTCACATTAACAAACTTTAAAAAATAGTTATATGAAAAAAAATCTATTGGCATTTGTTCTTTTTTTGTTTGTAACAACTGTTTTTGCCCAGTCGGGTAAAATTTCAGTTGTGAAAAATGATAAGGGAATAAAATTAGTGGTAAATGGAAATGACTATATGATTAATGGGATGAATTGGGACTATTATCCCATAGGAACCAACTTTTCTTATAGTCTGTGGAAACAACCTGACGATGTGATCAGAGCAGCCCTGGACGCTGAAATGTCGCTTCTGAAAAATATGGGAGTAAATACCATCCGGCAATATGTTGGTATTCAGCCTAAATGGATTCAATATATTTATGAAAAATATGGTATTTCTACCATTATTAATCACTCTTTCGGACGTTATGGCCTTACAATAAATGGTGCGTGGGTTCCCAATACCGAATATTCCGATGCTGCTACACGCGTTTTACTACTCAAACAGGTAAACGAAATGGTTAAAGAGTATAAAAATACTCCGGGTTTGCTTATGTATATGCTTGGAAATGAGAATAACTATGGCCTTTTCTGGGATGGAGCCGAAACTGAAGATATCCCGGTTCATGACCGTAAATCAACCATCAGGGCTGAGCATATGTATAAGCTATTCAATGAGGCATTTCTGGAAATTAAAAAGACAGATACTTCCATACCCGTGGCTATGTGTAATGGCGATCTGCTGTTCCTCGACATTATTGCTAAAGAATGTAAGGATGTGGATGTTTTTGGCATTAATTGCTATCGTGGAAAATCATTTGGCGATTTATTCGATAAAGTTAAGTCAACATTTGATAAACCAGTTATGCTGACTGAGTTTGGTGCCGATGTGTACAATGAGATTAACATGGCCGAAGACCAGAAATCGCAGGCCGAATATGATGTTTTGAACTGGAAGGAAATATATGAAAATGCCGCCGGATTAGGCAAAGCTGCCAATGCAATAGGTGGATTTACATTTCAGTTCAGCGATGGATGGTGGAAATATGGTCAAACCAGCAACCTGGAAGTACACGATAATCATGCTTCGTGGAGCAACGGTGGTTATCAGTATGACTATGTTTCGGGAGAAAATAACATGAACGAGGAGTGGTTTGGTATCTGTGCCAAAGGCGAAACCAATGAGAGAGGGCTGTACCTGCTTTATCCCCGTGCAGCTTATTATGCATTAAAAGAAGCGCATAGCCTGAATCCGTATGTCGCTGGTACAACTCTTGCTGGAGTTGATGCCCATTTTGCCAAAATACAGGTCGAAGCAGCCGTTCTTCAGGCCAGGGGCGACAATGCAAGCCTTTTGGGCGAACAATCGAAAAAAGTTCAGGTAGGTGTAAGAGGCGAAATCACTTCCTATTACACAGGAGGTTATTTAACAGCTACTCCAAAAGAAAAAACTCCTGAATATACAGGCTATCCTAACGCGCAGGGCTTC
Organism: uncultured Lentimicrobiaceae bacterium; assembly: GCA_964400395.1. Lineage (GTDB taxonomy): Bacteria > Bacteroidota > Bacteroidia > Bacteroidales > UBA4417 > UBA4417. Next base: position 6,297 of record CAYNVK010000031.1, read on the forward strand.
GACCACATGCAATCCTTTTATGTGAATGTGGATGCTAAACCTACGGATAATATCCACGCTTATGTATCTTTTAACATCCTTGGAAATGTAGCCGAAAAACCCATTGATGAAATATTTTATGAAAACCGCGGGCGTGCCAATACCATTACAACCGACCAGGGAACTTCCATTGATATATCAGCCGCTGAACGAGTAAAATTGTACCGTGCAGAATTCGATTGGAATGGCAAATGGTTTAACCTGAAAGGATTTTACCGCACAGGCCATTACCACTGGGGCTACGAAGGCGACTTCTTTGGTCTCTATTCCGAAACTAATTATGGCCCGAACCTGGATATTTACAATGGAAATGCTCCCAATGGCTTTGAAGTGGAAGCCAAAAAATCACTTAAAGGTTTAAAAATTGCTTTTGGACCTGAACTCTGGTGGGGCGCAAACCCGGCAATACTTTTAAAATACAGCCGTACAGTCATGAATTTTGATATCAGCGGCATATATCACGAGGACCTGGAGCAACGTAAGTCGGCCGAAAGTTCGTTTGCTATACCGGTTCTTAAAAACCGCAGGGCTACTTTAGAGGTTAAAAGAAAATTTGATTCGTTTGGATTCCAACTTGGCGGAATCTGGTCGGGGCAAACAAAAAATGGCAGCATTTACCAGATTGCTGAAGGTGAAACCGGAAATTATACCGTTTACCAGGATGAAATTACTTCCAAAGATAACTGGGGTGGAAAAGCAAAAGTAACCTATACACGAGGACCGATAAACTTTTACGCCCAGGGCGCTGTAATGGGATTGGTTGCCGATGGTGGTACCGATTATACAAAAACATTTATTGGCTGGACACTTAAAGACTGTGGCAGTGGAAATCAGTATAATTTCCTTTCGGGTTTCACTTACCAGATAGGTGATTTTCAGATAGCACCTAATTTCCTGTGGCAAAAACCAATTGTAGGTCCTATTGCAAGCGATGTTCCCGCTCCGGGCCGCCCCAGAAATGTCCTGGACGATCCTTTCGCCGTAAGAGCAAACAGGGAAACCACCGCAGGCGAACTTCTCATTGCTTATGATCCTACTCCAGGCACCTGGATGTACGACTGGGATAGTGATATGAAAGAAGATGCGCCACTTGCCGTCAGCCTCGATTTCGTATATCGTCATTTGCCTACCACGCAGGATGCAGCTATTGGCGTAATGGCTAACCGGTCATTTTTTGCATTCGATGGAGCCCCAAAAGCACACGACCTGTGGGAAGTAAATACACGCATAGTGTCAAAATTAAACAGTAATTTTGGATTAATAGCCAAAATCTTATTCGGTACTGCACAATCAAACGGCAGCGACGAAAGACTTATAAACCGCTTTGGTGGCGATTTGACCATGATCTACAAAAAAGTGCGATTAATGTCAGCAGTTAAGGTAAATGACTGGGGGCCATATGATTATTACCGCGATTTTAACCTTACTTTCCCGCTTCAATTAATGGCTGATTTTTCAACAGCTGTTGGTAAAGCCAATTGGTTTAATCTACCTGATACACGATTCGGAATTCGTGGTACATGGCGTTCGATGGACCAATATTCACCACGTTATGCGCCCACTTATATTACGGATCCCAGTGGCGAAATGAAACCAGATCCCACAGCTATTGGATATGATAATGGTAATGAATGGGAAATCAGAGTTTATTTGAATTTTAGTATAGGTAAGTGAACAAACTAAAAAAAGAAACCTATGAAAAAGCATAACTCCAACTATATCGCAAGCGCTTTGCTTACAGTGATCATTCTTATGTCGGCAGCCGGTTGCAAAAAAGATACAGCCAATTTGGAATTGGCAACAAACTATCCTACTAACCCCGACATTTTTATTGATGGTTTCAGCCGTGACCTGAAATTTGATGCCTGGGGAAAAGTATCCAATTTTGACATTGATTATGCTGTTAAATACAAAGGAACAGCCTCTATGAAAATTGCAGTTCCCGATGCCAGCGATCCGGCAGGGAATTTCGCTGGCGGAGTTTTTTATACTTCAATGGCCCGCAACCTGTCAGGATATGATGCCATTACATTCTGGGCAAAAGCAACTCAGGCTACCACTATGAATGCCAGCTATGGCGGCTATCCTGAAAGCCCGGGCACCTTTTCAGATGCTTATAAGGTAGCTATAGATGTAAAATTAAATTCCAACTGGCAAAAGTATATCATACCAATACCCGATCCTTCACTCTTAACAAGCTTAGAAGGAATGTTTTCGTACGCTGCCGGAGCCCTGGCTGACGGTTCGGGATACACTATATGGATTGATGAAGTGAAATTTGAGAAATTAGGAACACTCGCACATCAAAAACTTACAATCTCAAATATTGCTTCCTGGCCGGCAGGTACAGGTTTTATTGGTCAGAGTTTTAAATGCGAGGTAGTTGAAACGGTTAACTTGCCCAATGGCATTAATACCACCTTAGCAGTGCCTTCTGCTTATTTAACTTATACATCATCCGATAACAATGTAGCTACAGTAAATTCAGCAGGGGTTGTAACTCTGATAGGGAAAGGCTCGGCAACTATCACTGCAAAATTGGGTGAACTTTCTGTTTCTGGTATGGTAACATTAACAAATGCTGTGCCTATGGCTCCAACACCTGTTGTGCCAGCCGAAAATGTTATATCTCTATATAGCGATGCATATTTAAGTATCCCAATTGATACTCCGAAATGGGATTACGTTACCAATACATTGAAAATAATTACAATTAATGGGAATAACATCATGAGCTTTAGCACTTTCAGCTATCTGCCAATTACTTTCAGCCCTATTGATGCAACTGCAATGACTCATTTGCACATGGATATTTATGTGGTTGCTCCAACGCTAACTAACCAACCGGTCCGCCTGGTGCTCAAAGATAATGCTGCTGGTGAAAAAGGGATCAACTACAGCGCAGGCTTAACTACAGGCAGTTGGAAAAGCCTTGATGTTCCTTTGTCGAGTTTTGGATTAAGTTCAAAATCAGCATTGGTGTTTTTGATTATTGCCTCTGATCCTCAAAGCCCGAAAATGACTGATTTGTACTTAGACAATGTTTATTTTTATCATAACTAGTTGTGGGTAAATAAACTTTGTTCAAAATATTTAAAAACATACAAAAAAGGATGCCATGAGAAACACTAAAATATTGATAACACAATGGGCCGCCCTGTTGGTTTTAGTAATCAGTTTGTGGAGTTGTGAAGATTCCTCCGAAATTAAAACACGCAATTGGGAACTCACCTGGCAGGATGAATTTAATACCATTACTGCTGACAGCTTGCCCGATGCCACTAAATGGACGTATGACTTAGGTGGCGGAGGATGGGGAAATGCAGAGTGGCAAACGTACACCAACAGTAAAAATAATGCAAAACTCGATGTTGTTGATGGTATAGGATGCCTTAAAATTACAGCAAGGTACGATGGTTCAAATTACACTTCGGCCCGGTTAAAAACCAAAGGTCTTTTTGAACAGGCTTACGGACGTTTTGAAGCTCGTATCAAAATGCCCTATGGTCCTGGTATGTGGCCGGCTTTCTGGATGTTGGGTAACAACAGTGAAACATCCCCATGGCCTCAATGTGGCGAAATAGACATAATGGAATACAAAGGACAGGAGCCTGCATTTATTCACGGAACTGTTCATGGACCTGTATTGTTCAGCGGAAATGCTATTACCCAAACATATGGCCTCCAAAATGCCCGATTCGATACTGATTATCACCTTTTTGCCGTGGAATGGACCGAAGGTTCAGTTGACTTCTATGTTGACCAAACCTTGTACAAACGCATTTCTAAATCAGAGGTGGAAAGCAAGGGCGGAAGCTGGGTTTACGATCATCCTTTTTATATGCTACTTAACCTGGCGGTTTGCGGCAATTTTGTGGGTTTTTCGGTTGTGGGTACTACTTTCCCACAAACGCTGTATGTTGATTATGTGCGGGTTTACAAAGAAGCAATGTGATCAGAAAAATAATAAAGTGAAATACACATCAGTAACTCTTTATAAATCCCTCAGCTTTGCTTTCACGAGTGGATAACGCCAGAGTACTGATTACTTTACCAGTATTTAAAAGCTACTTCTTTTTTTTAATAAACCGGGAAAAAGAGGTATTTAGTTCAATTCAATCCTATATTAACAATCAAAAACCAAATCTCATGAGAAAATTTACACGCTTTGTAATGCTGATAGCCTTGATGACTATCAGTGGTTGGGGTTTTGCCCAATCTACCATTGATTTCGAAACCGTTGGTCAAAACTGGCTTTGGACGGCTTTTGCAAATGGTGCCGGTGGAGGGGATAATCAGGCCGGATTAACATGCCCGGTTGCCAATCCTGCTGCTACGGGTATTAACACTTCAGCAAATTGTTTGAAATTTATTGATGACGCAACTGCTGCCCCTTGGGGCGGTTTCTTCAGTACCTCAGTAGGTACTGTGACCATTACTGAAGCTACCAAAATAGTTAAGGTTATGGTATATAAAAACAAAATAAGTAATTTTAAGTTAAAACTTGAAGGTGCGGATTTTGGTGGTGGAACAGAATTTCCAGGTGCAAACACGGTAATCGATCAGTGGGAAGAATTATCTTTTGACTTAACTGCTCATGTAGGAAAAAAATTCACTAAATTAACTTTCCTGCCCGATTTCAACGATCCTCGTACATCAGCAGGTACCATTTATATTGATAATGTGTTATTGCCTACAGTCACTCCTCCGGCTATTACCGCTCCCACCTCAGTAGTTACACCTACTGTGCCTGCTGCAAGTTCATTGTTTGTGTATAGTAGCAATTACACATACACTCCTTTCGCCGGCCTGGAATTGGCTCCCGATTGGGGCCAGGGAAGTGCAGGAACAGTGTATGCTCCTTATTCGGTTAATGGCAAAAATGTTTTGTCCTATCTGCCTCTGGCATACCAGGGAATGGCATTCGATAATGCCAAACAAGATGTGACTAAAATGAAATATTTGCATTTTGATTTGTGGACCTTAGATGCATCGGCTACTCCTTTCAGGGTATATCTTATTGGTACTGTTGGCGATAACTTTGTTGAAAAGGCAATTACTACAGGCGGTACAAGTTGGGTTGGGCTCGATATTCCACTTTCAGAATTTGCCGCTGGCGGAGTAGGTCTAAATTCAATTCGCCAGTTAAAATTTCAATGTGCCGAATGGAGTGTAAATGGTGCAAATTCTAACAAAGATCTTTTCCCTAAAATCTACATCGACAACATTTATTTTTGGACAGATGAAACACCAACAATTGTTGCAACACCTGGTTCACTGAATGTAGCCTCTGCAGCCGGCAGCACTAATACCTTCGATATCACTACTGAAATCGGATGGAGCGCCGCCAGCGATCAAACCTGGCTAACCGTTAGCGATGAAACCGGTACCGGAAATAAAACCATTACCGTAACAGCAGCGGCTAATACGGCAATAGCTCCCAGAATTGCCAATGTAACTGTTACCGCCGTTGATAATACAGTGACAAAAGTTGTTGTTACTCAAAGCGGAGCACCTGTTTCCGATGCCCCAACTCCAACTGTAGATGCGTTGAAAGTTATAGCAATTTTTAGCGATGCTTATACTCCGGTAACAGCAGAATTCCAGAATTGGTATGGAACTGATATGAAGGAAGAATCCAGTACCACTGCGGCTAATAAAGTTAAGAATGTATCCTCAACCTGCTGTTTTGGATATGGTTTAACAGAAAAGGATTTAAGTTCAATGACTCACTTGCATGTGGATATTTATCCTACCACCTTAGCTTCGCTGAACCTCGGTATTGTTTCAAAAGGAGACAAAAAAGTATTCAAAACGTTAACACTAAATCAATGGAATTCGATTGATATACCGTTGACTGATTTTACGGGTGCTGATTTGACAAATGTTGGACAAATCGGTTTTTGGGACATGAGTGGCGCATTCTATATGGATAACCTTTACTTCTATAATTCATCCGGAATGGTAGGCCTTCGCGATAACAAAGCCTCCGACAAAATTAAGTTGTATCCGAATCCTGTAAAGTCGAATTTATTTGTTGATGGTTTGCCGCAAAACGCAACTGTTAAAATTTACGACATGAGAGGAAAATTGCTGTTGAGCAGCAAGAATGGAGAAAATCAGATTGACGTAAATAACCTTGCAAAAGGAGTTTATAGCATTCAGATTTCAGACAAGAATGGAATTACAACCAAAAAATTTGTAAAAGAATAATTCTTCCTGAAGCCCGCAGCAAGACACCTTGTTGCGGGCTTACTTTTTTTTGTCAAATTCATACAAACAGCAAACAAAATACTGGTTTGCATATACAATTGCAGGTTTAAGAGGCATTAGGAGATTTTGTGGAAACGTTTAAACGCATTTTGCCCGACACATTGCTTTACTCCATCAACAATTTTTCCATGAATACCATCAACTAAACTTATGGCTATGGATAACAAAACGTTAGGTTCGATACATGTAAAAAAAAACAATCAGAAAAGGTTTAGCCCTGTACCGTTTCTGGTTATTATTTTACTGATATCTCAGATTTCGATAGCTCAAAACTGGGTGTTGCGCTGGCAGGATAATTTTGAAAACGGAATACTCGACCAAACCAATACCTGGAACGTGGAAAACGATGGAAACGGAGGTGGCAACAGCGAGCTACAGTATTACATCCCGGGCAATGTTACAATCGAAACCTATCAAGGCCTGAAATGCCTGGTGCTCAGCGCAAAAAAAGAGAATTATCTGAATAAGAATGTTACCTCTGGTCGTTTGAACTCCCAGGGCAAGGTATATTTTCAGTATGGTAAAATTGAATCGCGTATAAAATTACCTTCAACAGCTAATGGTTTATGGCCGGCATTCTGGTTTCTGGGAAACGACTATGTGTATGATATTAACGCAGTTACATCCAACTGGCCTGTTTGCGGCGAAATTGATGTAATGGAATGCGGAAACAGTGCCGGCATAGCCAATAACACACAATCAACCAATATGGGCGGTGCTTTGCATTGGGGCCCTACACCCGGAAACGCCAATCACAGCATGGATTATACCAATGTTAATGCCCCTTATTCCATTCAGGATGACGAATTTCATTTATACACACTTATATGGGATGCCGACAGCATAAAAATGTATCTCGATCAGGATAAATATCCAAAAGCAAAGCCCTATTATAAACAAAGGATTCAGAATGGGGCAAATACACCAAATGCCGGCGGTGGAAATTTTAATAACATTTACGACCAATTTCATAAACCTTTTCATATTGTCTATAACCTGGCCGTAGGAGGCACTTATGTGGGAATATATGATATCAACAACATTACTGCCCTGGCCAACGGCCCGGCCAAAATGTATATCGATTATATCCGTATTTTTCAGAAAGGCGATGCAGGGGAGTTGTTTACCGGTCCTTCCAATGCTGCCGATACACAGGTTCCAACGCTGACAACAGCAACTTTAGGATCAGTAACAAAAACTACGGCCGAAATTTTACTCAATGGAACCGACAACAGCGGAAGTGTTATTTATTCAGTTTCTTACAACGGAAATACAACCTCAACAGAAGGTGCTTCAGGCACAGCTAAATCATTTTTGGTTACAGGTTTGTCAGCCGGAACCACTTATAATTTTACGGTAACTGCCAGGGATGCCAGCGGTAACGTGGCGGCAGAATCATTGCCTGTTGTAGCAACTACATTGGCAAATACGGAGTGTGCAGGATTGTCAACTGAGGCTTCTAATATTGGTCAGATTGGGTTTTTGCCATTCCAAACCGGTTACAGCTATACCTTCACAACTTCGGGTACCGATGTTATAATAACCTTCGAAATGCTCGACAGTAAAGAGGTTGCAAATGCATATCTCTGGAATTACACTTCGGGCTTTTCTGAAAATAAAATGAACAATATAAATGGCAAAATTTATTCGTATACCCTCACTAAACAAACCATTGGGGCGAAGATTAAAGTTGCCTGCAAATTCGAAGTTCAGGGAGGTAGCTGTGCAACCCAACAACTGCAATATACCGTTGGTAATACATGCGCCGTTAATACAGCGATAAAAACCGATAAGATTTCAGATGTCAGTTGCTTTCCAAATCCGGTTCAAAATATATTGCATATTGAGCTGCACGAGGAAAATAATCGTTTATCGGTATATGATATGATTGGGAACAAAGTGTTTGAAGGCTCAATACCCGGAGTTTTCAATTTCGATATGAGTGCATATAAAGCAGGTTTTTACTTCGTGAAAATACAAAACACCAAGGGAATCAGAAACATTAAAGTGGTAAAAAAGTAATTATCCATATAAATTCAAAATCACCATGTTAAACCTGCACAACCAGAGTTTCACAAAAAAACATAGCATTCGTACTCCAAAAGGGAGGGCTAATCCTTAACGCTTCGGCGGGAATAAGTGTACGGTACGGAAAATTTATTTTTAGAATTCACGACCAGAAACTGATTTTCCGTGGCGATTGGGCAAAGGAAGTCGCTCGGAAATAGTGTTAAACAGAAACGGGTTCATAAAATGGGCTATGGCTCAGAACCAATCAAATTGTAATAATAGAATAATAAAAAGAGCATATTTGTATGAAACCGAAATCAATTTATTTAGG
>CAYNVK010000032.1:0-10730 GCA_964400395.1 uncultured Lentimicrobiaceae bacterium
ATCCCGCCCGAAATTTCCACAAATAACTTAAGCCCTTTCCGGTTTCAGATTCAGCCTGCTTCGGATCACTGCAATTTCGGAGGGAATGGATTCGGAAAGGTTATCAAGCAACTCATTAATTCTGCCTGCTTTGTATTTATTTTGCAGCAAAACACTGGCGGATGTATATATGGTTTCTTCCAGTTTTTCCTTGCTCTGCCGGCCTTCCATATAAAGTGCTACTTCGTTATGCCAAAGCAGTACCGGCATATACACGGTTTTATCGATAAACTTTTTCTCCAGCGCCAACAGGTTATATCTTTTGGCAACAGCCAGCAGCCGGCTGTATTTTTCAGCGCTCAACAAGGCCTGCACATAAGCCGCAAAAAACAAATGCCAGCGTGTTGCGAAAATCTCCTTTTTGTAAGCATCCAGAAAAGTAGAAGCATAACTTACCGCATTTTTACCCATTTTATTATAAACTAACGTTTTGATATAGAAACTGGCAAACCCGATTTTATTGTAAAAACTATTGGTCTTCTTCAAATCGGGGATGGAGGAGCTCATCAGTTTCAGCGCTATGTTGTACTTGCCGCTGCGAAGCAGTACGCCGCACAGATTGGCCAGGTAAAACAGGTAATCGCTGTTTTTTTGCCTGATGGATAAATACCCGAATTTCTCGGCCAGCGCCAGTTCATTCAGTTTGCTGTGCATCATGGCCCGGTTCGAATAATAGTTTGCAAGCAGCCGTTTCGAATAGAAAACATCGGTTTTGAAAAGTCGGTCTAACTCATCGTACACCACGCGTAGGTTTTCGAATTCGCGGTAGTTGTAATATAAAAATGTTAACCGAACTGCCGCCCTGTAACGGGTATACCCGTCGAGGGTAGCATCGTTAAAAGTAGTTTGCAGGAAATCGCTGTGATGAATAGGTTCGGCATCAAGGGTTTCGTGTTGCCTGATAATTTCTTCGGCAGCCTGGTTCAACTGGCTGTTAATAGCCATGCTGCGCTGGTAAGCCTTTTCGTGTTTTTGAAGGTAATCGTTTATAGGTTTGTAAAACTGATTGCGAACCCGGATGAGCAGATAATCCCTGAAATACTGAAGCAGTTCGTAAAACCTCAGAAAAAAATACTGCGACGGACTGATAATGCGGATATACGACAGGATTTCTTTTTCCTCTTCAGGCGTAATAGCATCAATCATCACCTGTTTCTCAGTGTATGCCAGCCATTCATAAAACTTATCCACATCCGCCTTATCGAGCGACTGGGTTATCCATGTTTTAATATAGGAATAGGATCGCTTGTCAATTTTGGGATCGAACTCTTTCGCCGTGGCCGGATTATGGCAATTGCCGTGAATAGCATGCAGTATCTGGCTATTGATGCCTTTGCTGAATTTCTGGATACTCAGCAGATAATCAACCTCGTGGGGATAGAGTTGATTGGCAAATTCGCTGAAAGTAACCAGTTTGATCCGCATGGAGAATATTTTGGGATGAAATTACAGCAAAAATTAATGAGAGCAAAGGTTTTTGAGGTTATAACCTTGCTTTTTACAGTACAATCTTTAAAATAAGATGAGAGCTGGAAATACCAGCCAAACGGTATTCCAACCCTCATCATAAACCTAACCCCAAAAATATTACTAATCAGGTCGTTCCGAAAGGGAACTACTGAATAAAACTACGTGTTTCGGTATTAAATACATCTGGTTTTTCGAACATCATGAAATGCCCGCATTTGGGAACCATAACCAGTTTGCTGCCTTTGATAAGCCCAGCCCCGGTATTTGCAATTTTCGACGTGAAACCGGGATTCAGATATCGGTTAGGTATCAGCATGTCGTTTTCGCCAAAAAAGATCAGGGTTGGCATTTTTATGCGTGTAAGTTTCTCAAGCACTGGTTCTTCAACCATACCATGAACCGAACGTGCTACTGCCAGGCAGTATGCTTCAAAGTCGCTGGCATCGCGCATGGCAATGCGGTCTTCTATCATAAATCGGGCATCATCGGGCATACGATAGAAGTTGCTTGCCAGGTTGGTTTCGATGGCATCAACGGTGGTAAGCCTTACCAGGTTGGGTGTCATTACATCTTTAAACCAGTTACGTTGGCCGGCAGTAAAGGCTTCGAATCCGGCCGGATCAACCAGTATCAGCCGTTTTACAAGTTCAGGTTTTTCGAGAGCCAGAACCATCGAAATTTGTCCGCCCATCGAGTGTCCGGCTAAATTCACCGGGCCAAGGTCCAGTTTTTGGATAAACTCTGCAATTACCCCTGCATAAAACGACATCAGTCCGCTGTGAGGCAGCTTTGATGATTTTCCGTATCCCGGCAAATCGACAGCAATTACCCGGTAATACTTGCTTAGCTCGCTGATGTTTTTCTTCCAGGCAGGCAGGTAGCTTCCCAATCCATGAATCATCAGAATGGTTTCTTTCCCTTTACCTTCGTCAACATAGGCAAGTTTTATATCACCACTCAAATCGGCATAGTGTACGGCATAATCGTATTTCAATTCGTTCATTGAATTGATTTTAGTAAGGTTTTTATAAGGCGCAGTACATGCGGTAACAAGCAGCAGTATAAATGGAACTAACGATTTTAATTTCATCTTTTCAAGTGTTTTCATCTTCCGATTATTAATGTGAATTGTCAGAACATCAACCATTTATACACAATAAATGCTGTGTAAGGATTTACCGGGCGGGTTGCTGAATTCCCGTTTATCGGCGAACCATGCGAGTCGTCTGTACTATCAAAGAAATCGCCTAACCACATGTAGGCAGCATGCATTTCGATGCTCATGTATGGGCCTAATGTATAAGAAACAGCGCCATTAATTTCGGTGCCAAGGTTTCTGCCTCCATTCTGAGGTTTGGCAGGGCTCACAGCCATGGCTGTGCCGGCTTTCACATTCAATCTGTTCGGAATCAGATCGTGGGCAATATTCATGGTGCCTCCAATCAGGCCATAACCCATGTTCGAGATGTCAGAAACCACCGGGGTAAACCTGTTAACTACATTAGCATGGGGAAACAAAAGGTAACCACCTGTACCGACAAATATATTGGATGGCATGCCCCATGTGTTACCAGTTATTACTCCTTTGTATTTTTTATCATCAATACCATTCTGATCGCCTGAAGCATAAATAAAGTCGGCCGAAAAATAATCATTCAGTGTTGCTCCATATCGGTATGCTGCTCTGATGTTTCCGGCAAACCCGCCTATGCTGGCCGCTTTTTCATAAGTGCCGCCAACATTCGACCTGGCACTGCCTAAATTGTAGTTAAAAAAACCTGTCAGCTGAAACGGATCGAAATAAAAATCGGGATTCCGGCTTACGGTAGCTCCAAGCCAAACAATATCAGCCTTATAGTCGCGCTGCATATCGAACACAAAGGAACCATTGTAAGCAGCCAGGGTACTTGTAAGCCCCTCGCCGAAAACGGAAACACCACCCTGTCCTTTGCCGCGGTCGCGAACATAATAAATGGATCCGCTGGCGTTCCACAACATGCTGAGTTTGCGATGGTAAACCAATTCGCTTAAAGAAACATCATCATTACCTTCGGTATTGTTTTCGTAGAGCAGGTAGTAACCGGCTTTTACTTTCTGCAAGTCCCCGTCGTACCGGGCTGAAATGCCGACAGCGTCCGTTCCCCAATAAGCGAGGCGGTAACCGGTGGTTGTCATTTTGTCGAACATGGTACGATACGGATTGTAAGGGGTATCGTACAAACGTTGTAAGCCCAGGTTTATAGCGAAGTTTTTGTGCGGAATAAGTTCCAGCTCTACATTTTGAGTTTGAATATTAACCTGGTCTGCATTAATAGCACCCCCTTTATTTCCACTTATACCGTATGCCTGGTCACCCCAGGTCCAGTCAATTTCAAAAGAGGTTCGCAGTATTGCTTTTCCGTTGAATAATTTTGGCTGGTAAATAAAGAAAGGGATGATGCGTTGCTCGAAATAATTCGAAGTACAGGTATCGGAAGTAGTTGATGAGTTGGGGCCGAAAAGCCGGCCAACCAATTGCCCGTTGAAAAGGCTTGCTTTGGGATACATATTGGAGTTTACACCCTGGGTTATGAAAAATGCCAGAAACTGAAACTCCTTATTTGCCTTTGCATTGTAAGGCATATCCTTACTGAACAAATTAAATTTATTAGCCTCAGAGTCTTTTCGGGGAAGGGAATCCTGGGCTGGTAGCAACTGAGCCGAAGCCAGTAAAATGACCAAAAGGATGGTTGATATTTTGTTCATGGGAATGGTTTATCAGGTTAAGAAGGCAAAGCCGTAATAATATTATAAAACGGCTTTGCCTGATGAATCCATTTACTGTAAAGCTAATTCGAAGGATTACTGTACGCGGACAAATTTCTGAATATTAAGTTGACCTAAAGTGCCGCCATTCGAGCTGCCAAAACCAGCTGCTGGTGTTGGAGGTACATTTTGAGTTCCTGAGGTTTGAACTACTTCGTACCAAAGAACTTCGGGGCCGGTTTTAATTTCGAAAATACCTGAAGCTACAGCGGTGTATGGAAGCTCCTGGTTGCAGGTAATGGTCCAGATGTTGCCCGTGGTAGATTTTGCAATCTGATAAGTGCCGGTGAAAACAAGATCGGGAGTAGTTGTGGTGTTTCCAATATTGAACTGGTTCACTTTGTAGGTATAATCAGTTTTAAATTCGGCAGTAACCTTTAATACTTTAAAATAAGTAACCAGAAGCGGGGCTACATTTGATCCTTCTGATAACCAGCTACCCATAATACCCAAATCCTTTGCAGCGGTATTGGTTTCGAGCATTTCGGCAACCTCCATTGCTTTTCCTTCGTTATCATAAATTGCAGTTGCTGATGCCGGTTTAATGGTGAATTTTTCAGTTCCCTGAATTACTGATGTTATAGCCAGGTTCACGGTAGCTGTTGTGCTTCCGGCAGTGTGAGTTACGGTATACGTAAATTTGATTGCAGCAGGAGCGGTAACTGATAATGAAGTTGCATCAAGAGCACCTGTTACATCAGCTTTTGAATAAACAGCCTCTGAAAAAGTAACGGTAATGGTTTTATTGTCAGCCGATAACTGCGCTGATTTAATAGTTGGTGCCGAATTTTCATCTTTGCTGCAGGATGAAAATCCAATTAAGGTTGCAAAGGCAATGGATAGAAATAAAATAGCTTTGTTTTTCATGTTGGTTGGGGTTTTAAGTGATTATTATTAAGTGGGTTAAAAGTATTTAAATGAATTTTGAGTAACGAATTATTAGAGTATTATGTAAGGTTGACTTAATCAGATTATGCATATTAGACATGCCGTAAACAAATGAAATGTAATGTGTTACAATTGTCAATTAAGTATCAGACCTTCATTTTTCCCCACCTGATTACATTGGCTCCCCAGGCATAACCTATTCCGGCGGCAATCATAGAAATGATGCTTCCTTCCGAAATTTTCCCCATCTGCTGTGCCAGGTGCAGCGACAGTATCTGGTCGATCTGGCCCAGGTGGCCGTAGTTTTCGAGGTAAATGGTTTGGTCGGGCTTCAGCCCTAACTCCTGAACCAGGCTGAAATATAAGGATCTTTTAAAATGAAGTGCTGCCAGGAAATCGATGTCAGATTTTTTTACACCTGATTTTTCGAAAGCCTTGTCGATACACTCCATCCAGTTTTTCATCGATACTTCGTTCAAGCGGGCTTTCATGTGTTGTTCATCAAAAACTTTGAGTGATCGATGGGCTTCATGGATGTTGTCGCAGGTAATCGGGTTTTCGGTTCCGCCAAATTTTACGCCTGCATCGCGGGCCATGGTACCATCAGTGATGATATGCGTTCCTAACAATTCGTTGCGACCCAGATTTTTTTTCAGCAGGATGGCCCCGGCACCAGCAGCCAGGTTATACATAAACGAAACGGCATTGTCGGTATAATCCAGGAAATCGCCGTTACGGTAACCTCCTGCAATCAGAACCGTATTCAAATCCTTGTCGGCAAACATCATATCCTTCGCTATTTTAAGCGCGGCCACCGATGTGCAGCAACGTTGCTGAATATCTAATGCCCATGCATTTACAGCCCCGATTTTTTCCTGTATGTAAATTCCGGTTGTGGTAAGCGGATACTCCTTCCACTCTTCGCCAATGGAGATGATCAGATCAATTTCCGAAGCCGGAGTGTTGGTATTTTTGAGGCAATCGAGTGCAGCTTTTACACCCATTTCCTGTGTGCCATCGCCTTCGCCTGGCATTGGCTTTTCGACAATTCCAAGTTTTTGAATAATAGCCTCTTCACTCCATTGGTTATGGGTAGCTGCCGAAATTTGTGCTGCCGTCATCCGGGATTCGGGAATATAAATCCCCGTTCCTGCTATGCCCACATGAAGTTTTTGGTTGATCGGTAGTGACATAATGATCCTAAAATTTAGTAAATGAACAAGTTACTTCCCACGGCCAGCCCGGCTCCCGATGCGATAAACAGTACCCTGTCGCCGCGTTTTATACGGCCTTCGGTTATCGCGTGATGAAAAGCCATTGGCACACAACCCGATCCGGTGTAACCATATTTATCCATAATGGTGGTGGTTTTCGACATGGGTTGCCCCAGGATTTCCATCACTTCTGTGATCACCGAATAATTTATCTGGGTGAAAATGAAATGATCTACGTCATTGATGGTGAGACTGTATTTATCCAGAATTCTGTTCACAACCTTAGGCCACAGCTTAACGTTTCTGTCGCCGGGCATGGGTTGCAAACTTAAAAGCCCCTGCTGATTGTTTTCGAGCACTTCGGCGGTTACGGGCATTTTTGATCCACCGGCATAAATACCTATATAATCAAACTGGGTACCATCGGTAAGCAGCTGGCTGCCAATATATCCAGAAGTGTTTTCTTCGTTCCGGCCGATTACCACTGCCCCGGCTCCATCGGCAAACAATGAGTAGCCAAAAGCATCGTCGGGCCGAAGGAATGCCGGCATGTTGTAAACCCCAATCACAACAGCGTACTTTATTGTGGCATCGGTAGCCATAATTCGTGCAGCATTATCGAGGGCAATGGTAAAGCTGGCGCACGAAGCATTTACATCGAAGGTTGACGACCATGCTTCTTCTGCCTGGATGCGCCCCTGAACAAGTATGGACGTGGCCGGCGAAATATATTCAGGGGTATCGCTGCCAACAATAAACAGGTTTATTTGATTGCCTGTAATACCGGCATTGGCAATTGCATTGAGCGCAGCTTTGGTGGCAAAGTCGGCTGTAGTTTCAGCAATGCCGCGAATGTGTGCCATATGCCGGTTGAAAACGCCAAGCTTATTTTCCAGTTTTTCTGTTTTGAATTCAAGCCCGGTAAGGCTCATCAGTTCGGAGTTGGATATTGATTCGCCGGGAGCGTAAAAACCGGTGCCTAAAATTTTAATGGGGAGCATATTTGTAGGAGTTCAAAAGGTTCAAAAAGTTCAAATGGTTTAAAAAGTTCAAGAGGTTCAAGAGGTTCTGATGTTCATTTATTCTATTGTTCAGATGTTCAAAGATGTTCAAGGGGGTCAAAAATGTTCGAAGAGTTCAATTGTTCAAATGTTCATTTATTCTATTGTTCAATGATATTCCTGCTTCGTTCCTGGCAGTTACAGCTTCGCGTGCCTGTTAAAGTTCAGTTGTTTATTTATTTAAATGTTGACATCACTTTCATTTTATCAAAGATTCTAATTACTAAGCACTTAGCACTGAGCACTGTGCACTGAGCACTGAGCACTCAGCACTAACCTACCAATACCCCATTTCCTCAGCCTTTTCCTGAAGTTCTTTCCTGAAATCGGGATGAGCAATGGAAATCAGCATGTGGGTGCGTTCGCGAACGGTGCGACCGGTGAGTCGTACGCTTCCCCATTCGGTAACCACATAATCTGTATGGCTGCGATGCAGCGTTACAGCACTTCCGATGGGTAAAACCGGCACAATGGTCGAAATTTTTCCCCTTTGCGCGGTCGACCGGCAAGCGATAATTGATTTCCCTAAACCGTCAGTCCCTTCAATGGCTGCCGATGCGGTATCGGTTTGTCCGCCGGTGCCCGAATATTGTTCAATGCCAATGGACTCGCTCGAAACCTGCCCCGAAAAATCAATCATGATGCAGGTATTGATGGAAACCATACGGCTATTGTGTTTCATCGCGCAAGGATCGTTTACGTACTTCCCGCGAAGGAATTCTACATCCGGGTTATTATCAAGCCATTTGTACAGTTTCAGGCTGCCCATGGCAAAAGTGCAGATGAATTTATTTTTGTGAACTGACTTTTTCTTATTGGTGATCACGCCCTGCTCAAAAAGTTCCATCATGCTGTCGACCATCATTTCGGTATGGACGCCCAGGTCTTTTTTGGTATGCAGCGATAAGGCAACGGCATTGGGTATTTCGCCAATTCCCAACTGTATGGTTGATTCATCCTCCACCAGGTCAGCAATATGTTCACCGATTTTCAGCGCAACGTCATCCGGTTCGGGTGCCGGCAGCGTAGGCGGGGTTTGCGAATATTCAACAAACCACGTAACCTGGCTCACATGCACATAGGTTTCGCCAAAAGTACGCGGAAGCTGGTCGTTAACCTCAAGCACTACAATTTCGGCGGCTTCAACTATATCCTTTTCGTAGGTAATTCCAAGCGAAAGCGAAACAAAACCTTTTTCGTCAGGAGGTGTACAAGTCCCGAAAAACATATGCGGACGGCGCACTTTCAGCCTGTCGGAAGCTGCCCGGTGAAGCATATTTGGAACATAAGTAACCGTGCCTGTTTTTTCTTTAAGTGCCTGCCGCGATCCGGGTGCATGAAACCAGCTGCAGAGTTCGAAATGTCCTTTCATCTCCGGTTTCATATAGAAATCGTATGGCTTTAAAGTGAGTACCGAAAACACCTTAACATCGGTAACCCGGTCTTTGGCCAGGTGAAATTTCGACATACATCCCTGCGGCTCCGAAGCACATTGAGCCACAATAATATCGGTATCACTCTTAATTAGCTTAACGGCATCTTCAATGCTGATGAGCTTTTCGTTGTAAATTAACTGGTCGGTTGTCATTATGCTGCTGATTTTTTCGACAAATTTACCTTTTCTAAATTTGATTTCCGGTACGAATAATATAAAGTAAAACTAACCAATACCGATACTACAATTGCCGTAGCTGCTGCGATGGCCGGGTTTTGAACCTTCCCGGAAAAATACCTGTCGAAGAAACCGAAACTAAACCCATAACTTGTTATTAACCATGGGAAAATGTAATAAACCATGAAATAAGTCAGCAAAGCTGTTACCGAACCGGCAACGGCAGTTTTCAGGGAGGTGTTTTTATAAAATATCCCGAATACAATAGGCACAAAGGCAATGGAAAAGAAGGAATAAACCCCGTTTTGAGCAAAAATAGCCACACTCAAATTTGGATGCAGGAGTTGCGAACGGGCAGCCAGAAATGAAACAACTGCCATTCCCACAATTACCAGCCGGTTGATGAGGATGTACTTTTGTTCGTTTGCCACCATTTTGCCGAAAAGCGGTTTAATGATATCCGAAGTTATGGTTGTACTCAGGCTTTGAATGAGGCCTTCGATGGTTGATAATCCGGCACTTATCAAGCCCAGCACCACAATAAGACCAATGCTTATAGCCACCCAGCCGTTCGAAAATATTTTAACCACGTAGGCCGGTATAATTCCATCTATTCCAAGAGGTTTGCCATTTGAGGTGAGGTCAGGAAAGGTAAGCCTGGCGTACAATCCGGCGAAAACTACCGAATAAAACAATACCTGAATTATTACCGCTGAAACCAGGTACTTATTTACATCGCTCTCCTTTTTAAGAAGCAAAGATTTTGTGATGATATGCGGCTGACAAACAACAGCCACTCCTACAACCATCTGGGCCACTATAATTTCAAAAAGATCGCGGAACAAAGGGCTGGCGGGGTTAGTGGGTTTTACCAGGTCGGGACTGATAGCCGCTAGTTTATCGAAAAACGAAAACAAACCATCTTTCAAATACTGGTATCCGGATGCTATAAGGATTACCGCTACCACCACCATAACAATTGCCTGTATGGTGTTGGTGTAAACCATCGAATTGGCTCCCCCGAACATCATATATCCGAAAACAAAAACGATCACCATGAAGAGCATGCTTACTTCACCTACATTTAAAGCCTGGCTTAATACCTTGGTTATTGCTACCAATATCAGCACTATAAATGTGAGAAGCAGAACCGATAGAAATGCGATAAACAACGCATATCCCTTGCTGTTGTAGCGGGTTCCGATCCAGCTTGCCAGTGTTAGCGCCTTTACATTGGTTCCGTGCCGGCGAAAGCTTTTTGTTAATACCACCAGCGAAACCAGTGAAGCTATCGGGAAAACCAATCCAAACGACAGCAACCCGCTTAATCCATAGGCTGCAATAAGCCCAGGATTGATGACAAAGGTGGCAGCGCTGGTCATGGCTGCTGCCAGCGAAAGGCCAACGAACAAAGGCGAGAAGTTAAAATTCCCGACAGCATAATCGCTGATGTTCTTGGTTTGTAGTGCTCCGCGTATCACAAAAAAGAGGATGAGTGCAGCATAAAATGCTATCAGTATCCAACCTCCGGTAACTTGTGCTGATGATGCCATGGTTCGAATTAAGAAGGGTTAGGGTTCAGGGGGTATAATGTTAAGGGTTTTACTGCCTTCGGCGTTTGAGGGTTCAATGCTGCGCGTT
>CAYNVK010000032.1:10830-14914 GCA_964400395.1 uncultured Lentimicrobiaceae bacterium
TGTTTTCCTGTTTCGTTTCTGTCTGTGACGGTGTTCGGAGTGGCCTGATGTATCTGGGTGTACTGAAACCCGGAACTTAAATCGTGATTCCTCCGTCTACACTCAAGGTAGCTCCGTTGATATAAGCTGCTTCATCGCTGGCAAGGAAAAGGTACGCAGATGCTATTTCTTCGGGTGCACCAAGGCGGCCAACCGGAACTTTTTCTTCCATGGCTTTCAACACGTTTTCGGGCATTTTTTTAACCATCTCGGTGGCAATAAATCCGGGAGCAACAGCATTAACGGTAACTCCTTTGCGGCCAAGTTCGCGGGCAAGTGTTTTTGTAAGGCCAATTACCCCGGCTTTGGTAGCCACATAATTCGTTTGACCGAAGTTTCCATAAAGAGCAACCACTGACGAAGTATTGATGATGCGGCCATATCCTTTTTCGACCATCACGGCACTTATGCATTTGGCACAGTTAAAAACACCGGTCAGATTCACATCTATAACCTGTTGCCACATATCGGGCGTCATTTTTTTAATGGAGGCATCGCGGGTAATACCGGCATTGTTAATCAGGATATCAATACGGCCGAATTTATCGGTTGCATTTTTTGTGGCTGCCTCCACTTCCGTGAAAGAAGCTGTATTTACTTTTTCGAAACATGCTTTGCCACCGGCTGCTTCAATTTCCGAAACGGTAAGCAAGCCTTTTTCTTCATTCATATCCCAGATAATCACTGTGGCACCTGCGGCACTGAATTTCAGGGCTGCTGCACGGCCAAGTCCGTCGGCGCCGCCGGTAATTACCGCTACTTTATTTTCAAGTCTTTTCATCGTATAGTTTTGTATGTGTTAATATTTATGAGGTACATTATTGAAATTTACGCTTCGGTCTTTCTACGCCATACTCGTCACTTCCGTCTTCCGACTTCCTCTTCCGACTTCGGACTTCCGACTTCGGACTTCGAACCTCGGACCTCCAGCTTCTTCTATCTCATATTTTCAATTATAAGTGCCGTTCCCTGTCCACCCCCGATGCAAAGCGTTGCCAAACCTTTGTTAGCATCACGCCGTTTCATCTCGTAGATAAGTGTTGTGAGAATTCGGGCTCCGGAAGCTCCAATCGGGTGACCAAGAGCGATAGCGCCTCCGTTAACATTTACTTTGGCCGGATCGAGTTTCAGGTCGCGGGTTACAGCGATGGATTGCGCGGCAAAAGCTTCGTTGGCTTCTACTAAATCAATGTCCTCAATGCTGAGTCCTGCTTTTTTCAAAGCGGCCAGGGTTGCGGGTACAGGTCCGTAGCCCATAATAGCCGGATCGAGTGCTGCATTGCCATAGGATAAAATACGAGCCAGTGGCTTTACACCAAGTTCGGCGGCTTTTTCGCCCGACATAATTATGAGCATACATGCACCGTCATTAATGCCCGAAGCATTTCCGGCAGTTACAGTTCCATCCTTTTTAAATGCGGGTTTCAGTGCCGATAGCTTTTCAATTTTAAGTCCATGTTTCGGGAACTCATCGGTATCGAAAATAATGGGATCGCCTTTTCGCTGTGGAATGCTTACCGGTACAATTTCGTCGGCAAACCGGCCTGATGCCTGGGCTTGTTCAGCTTTTAGCTGGCTTTGGAATGCAAACATATCCTGTTCCTCACGGCTGATATTCCATCGTTCGGCGATATTCTCAGCAGTTATTCCCATGTGGTAATTGTTGAAAGAATCAGTGAGCCCGTCCAGAATCATGGTGTCGATTATTTGTCCGTGGCCCATGCGATAGCCATTCCGACCCTGTGGTAACAGATAAGGCGCATTCGACATGCTTTCGGTTCCACCGGCAAGCACCACATCAGCATCGCCAAGCATGATAAACTGGGCAGCCATCGAAACAGCCCTCAATCCTGAACCACATAATTTATTAATGGTCAAGGCAGGTTTTGTATCTGGAATGCCGGCCTTAACAGCAATCTGGCGGCTTACATTTTGCCCGAGACCTGCTGAAAGTATATTGCCGATAATGGTTTCCGAAATTTCCTCCGGATCTATGCCGGCTCTTTTGATGGCTTCTTTTGCAGCAATAACGCCAAGTTCAGTTGCTGAAAGTCCGGACAGGGAGCCTCCAAAATTGCCAATAGCTGTGCGTACAGCTGATGCTATAACTATTTCTTTCATAGTGATTTATTTTCGAACCACGAAGAAAAGCTATTCCGCAGGCAGGAATCCAATTAATCTGTAAGAAATTGAGGTTGACAGAAGCAATATATATTGTTCTAAGTTTATAATAAGATATTGATAAACAATATTATAAACCTTATATGCGAAATATAGACCTGGTAATATAATATTTTAAAAATTTTTGATTTATTAAACCAGATTGCAAATCTGGAACTCCGCCTGGCGGGATTACAAATCCCGCCAGGCGTGCTGGTGCGGATTACAAATCCACACCCCGGGAGCCCAGGATTTTTAACTAAGCGAAGCGCTCTAATCAGCCTATGGCTGATAATCCTGTTTTACATATTTCTTTATTTCCCAAACCTTACTCCACCTTCACCCTTACCCCCTCCGAATGTGCCGAAAATTCAGGTGCATACATACATTGCACCGATGTAATCCCATTCGAAAAATCACCTTTTTGGGTGGCTGTCAACTTGTATTCGAACACAAAGGTGCCTTTGGGCAGATAATAAATAAAGAAGTTAGTGGATGCATCGCGGGTGGATTCGTAATATCCAAGTCCGCCTTGCCAGCGATAGCCCGATAGCACGTTAACGGGCTCAAAAGCCGAAGCGCGCATATCTTTTAAATGGATATATTCCATGGCGCGGTCGGCCCGGAGCTCA
This sequence comes from uncultured Lentimicrobiaceae bacterium, assembly GCA_964400395.1. Taxonomy (GTDB): domain Bacteria; phylum Bacteroidota; class Bacteroidia; order Bacteroidales; family UBA4417; genus UBA4417. The sequence continues at coordinate 13,662 of CAYNVK010000032.1, forward strand.
ACTCTTACCACAATTTTATCCCCGACTTTAAAAGTAGTTTTTTCATCAATGGGTTCAATTACTGGTCCGGTTGGCGTATTCACTTCACGGAATAGTTTTTTCGATATACTGAGCGGCGTTTGTGCCGGTGTGATTTTATCTAATTGTTCGAAATACTGCCAGTACAAAGCGCCCCAGGCTACGGTTGGATTTGGATTGGTAACGGTTACTTTGCCCATTTCCGGTTTAATAGCCGAAGCATCCCAACTGGTTTTAAAGTAGCCGGTTCCGGCTTCGGGTTTGGAACCATCCATTTTGTAAGGATCAACTTTTTCGTTGCCAAGCGTTATATCAACCTGTTTTTCTGAGGCAAGTAATGATGAGCCACGCAGCAACAAGGCATACACGGCTTCCGAAGTCGCTTTGGTGGTTTTCCAGTCCTGCGTTTGTTTTTGTTTCAGCAGCCAGGTTTTCAGTTCGTCGACTGATTTCTGGTCGTTGCTCACTTCGTCGAAAGCTTCAATAAGCAGTGCCTGGGTTTCGATGGGCGCCTGGTACCAGTTCCAGCCGCGTTGTTCGTTGCGCCAGTACATTCCCATTTCGTCGTTGTGTAACGCAGTTTCTTTCAGCGAACGCATAATCAGCGAAGCCGTGTTTTTATCCCCAAAACGATCGAGATAAAGGGCCATCATGGCTTTCATATAATTATTCTGGATCTTCCAGTATTTTTGACTTTGCGATTTGTAATATGCCAGTACTTCTGCATTTTCTGCCGGAACCGGGAACGCATTTATAAAATAAGTTCGGGCGTACAGGTACTGGATATCCTCGCAACCCAGGTGATTGTTCACCAGGTAGTCCTTGTCCTGTTTTTTGATTTTTTCGAAACCGGTTTTAATTTCCCCATCGAGGTAGGCAATGGCTTTTTGAAGCATTTCCTGAATTTCGTTGCTGGTGGTTGGGTTCACAACTTTCAGATGGTAGAGATGTCCCAACCCGGTTACCACATGCTGTGTAATATAGCGGCTTTCGGGCATGCCCTCGAACCAGGGCCAGCCGCCGTTCCGATACTGGCGGTCATTGAGTTTTTTCAATGCCAGGGTTTGCTCCGATGCCATGCGGTTGAGGTCGAAAAGCAGTGCCAGCCGCTGCTTACGATCGCTCTCGCCGGCAGCTTCGCGCACCCAGGGGCTTTCCTGCAGCAACACCGATTTCAGTTCTTCGTTCTTCTCGAGGTTCGATCGTAATGCGTCGGGCGTAATGGCTTTCCAGCT
>CAYNVK010000033.1:0-14823 GCA_964400395.1 uncultured Lentimicrobiaceae bacterium
TCTATTTCTTCTCCACCCTCTCATAAGCCCCCATATCCGGAGGACCCGGAACAAGTCGCGAAACACCCTTGCGGTCGAGTTTTATATCAGGTACTGTGGTATTTATAATACTGCTCGATGCTGCATCAATGGCAAACGATAGGGTGTCGAGCTGGAAATTATTGGAATCCACATTCATAAAATTTACATCTTTATTAAAGATGCAATTGATGAAATTTGTCTCATACTCTTTTACTTTTTCCCAATTTACCAGGCAATAGTCAAATTGGAAAACGAATGGCGTACCTTTCAGTTCATTTAATGCTATTTCATCGTATTGGTTGCCTGTTATTATGCAATTTCCAAAATAAGCTCCAGTCAATGCTCCTGGAAATTGTTTGCCGGTTGAATCCTGAAAGTAGTTGCTGATTGATACTGCAGGATATCCTTTCCCTGAAAAGTACCGGGCCAATGTACAGTTTCGGAAATCATAATTTCCTCCATTTTCAATTGAAACTACATTTCCCCCACAATTTGTCACCTGACAATTGGTGGCAACAATCCCTGATCCCGTTGCTCTGATCCCATAATTGGTCATATTGTGGATCATACAGTTATGAAGTTGCAGTGGTTTATCTTCAGCAAGGCCGCTACCGTCGGCTTGTATACCCACTTTGGCATTGGTAATTTCGGCATACGTTAAACTGTTGTTTTGGCTGCCGTTCTCAAGCCATATGCCATCCCATAACCCGGGTTTGTCGAGGTAATAATCCTCGAGCCTGTCGCCGGTAAATATCACCGGGGCTTCGAGTGTACCGGCAACATTGAGCGTAGCGCCTTTCCTGATTTGTAAACTACTGCCATTGTGAAAATACATTCGGGTGCCGGCATTTATGTTCAGCACACATCCGTTGCCTGCAGTAAGTACCCCGTATACCACATGTGGCTTATCCGCCGGTAGGGTTACATTACCATGCAACGTGGTGTTTAAGTGGAAATAAGCATCCTGTCCCCAGGCCACCAGTTTTACATCCTGAACCTGTCCGTTGGTTTCAAAAACAATGGAGTCGAATTCCACCATCGGGGTGTTAGCGTTGTTGGGATCAATGGTAACTTTTATAAAAATATAGGCGCTGTCGTTCGGGCCAATCTCCAGGTCACGATACTCCTCAGCCGCGGTTCCGTCAATATTAATCCTGAAAGGGGAGGCTTTGCCGCGCGCCAGGGTTATTTTCGAAATATTTATTTTATTATTGCTTTGGTTGCGTACCACCAGCGATTGCGTGCTTGAGCCAATGGTGGTAAATACAGTGTCGAACATAACAGTATCAGTACTGAAACCAAGCCTGAAACCGGGATCGTTGTTAAACTCATCTTTGCGGCACCGGGATAAAACAACTACACTGAGAAGTAGTATTAAAAACAGGCTGCCTGAAGTTAGTTTCTGTGTCATTATTTTCCTTTGATGGAGGCTGTAAAGATAGTTGAAACGGAATTCATACCCTAAAACGAATTAATTGATAAAATAATATGAAAGTGCAACAATTTTTGTATTTTTATGGTTCAATTCGTGTGCAATCATCCTTTACGTTACTGGATGAAAGCATTTGGTTAAAAATCATTACCTTTGTACAACATTTGGTAAATTGATGAATAATAGTGCTAAATAGTTGATATACTATGGATTATATTAAATTTGATAAGTCGAAACTGGTAAATCTGGAGTATTCTCTGAATCGCGAAATGCTCCGATCCAACAGGGCCGGTTCTTATGCATCCACTACAATAATTGGTTGTAATACCCGCAAGTACCATGGGTTACTGGTTACACAACAGCCTCAGCTGGATGGAGGTATGCATGTTTTATTGTCGCTGCTCGATGAAACCATCATTCAGCATGACCAGGAATTTAACCTGGCCATCCATAAATACAAGGGAGAAAAATATAGTCCGAAAGGTCACAAATATGTTACCGATTTTAACATCGATACCAACTTACGGATCACTTACAGGGTTGGTGGCGTGGTTTTCACAAAGGAAATGATGTTTGCCGGTGTAAGCGATAGTATCATCATCAAATATACCCTGGTCGAAGCGCATTCGCCTACTAAAGTCCGTTTCAAGCCATTCCTGGCATACCGCAACATACATGCACTCAGCAAAGCCAACAATGATGTTGAACGTAAGTACGATGCTATCCCCAACGGAATTAAAGTAAGGATGTACCAGGGGTATCCATACCTGCACCTGCAGTTCTCAAAACCTAATGAGTACGTACATGCACCCGACTGGTATTTTGATTTTGAATACATGCGCGAAAAAGCACGTGGCTACGAAGCGCTGGAAGATCTGTATACGCCCGGTTATTTCGAGATGCCTGTAAATGTGGGCGAAAGCATTTATTTTATGGCCAGCCTCGAGGAGGAAGACCCAAAAACATTCGGGCGGATGTTTGCACATGAACTTAAAAAACGCATCAACCGCGACAGCTTTGAGTCTTGTCTTAAAAATGCAGCCGAACAGTTTATTGTTAAAAGGGGTAAAAAAATAGAGATTGTCGCAGGTTTTCACTGGTTTGGCGAAGTAACCCGCGATACATTTATTGCGCTTCCGGGGCTTACGCTGGTACAGGGCGATTTCAAAACCTTTAAAGCCATACTCGACAATGCTCTCTCCGAAATGCGCGGGCCATTGTTCCCCAATGCCGTTAACGGCAACAGGATCGAATATAATTCAGTGGACGCTTCACTTTGGTTATTCTGGGCATTGCAGCAGTACATCAGGTACAGCGGCGATAAAACGGTGTGGAAAAACTATGGAAGCCACCTGAAACTGATACTGAATAGTTTCCGCGAAGGTGCGCCAAATAATATCCATATGCTCGGCAACGGGTTGCTTTATGCCGGTTACCCCGGCCAGCCTGTAACCTGGATGGATGCCGTGGTCGAAGGGAAACCGGTTACACCCCGCACAGGACTCGCAGTCGAAGTTAATGCCCTTTGGTACAATGCTATTTGTTTTGCCCTCGAACTGGCTGAAAATGCAGGCGATAAGGAATTTGTGAACAGCTGGAAACCTGTTGCTGAAAAATTCCCGGCAGCCTTCGTCGATACATTCTGGTACAAGGAGAAAAATTACCTGTACGATTATGTGCTGGATGATTTTCGTGATAAGTCAGTACGTCCGAACCAGGTTTTTGCCACTTCGCTGCCGTATTCCCCACTTACTGACGATCAGCGCAAAGGTGTGCTCGACTGTGTTAAATCAGAGTTGCTCACGCCACGCGGGCTGCGCACCCTTTCTCCGAAAAACCCGGCTTATAAATCGGAATATACCGGCACTATCTCGCAGCGCGATATGGCATATCACCAGGGATCGGTTTTCCCGTGGTTATTCGGCCATTTTGCCGAAGGCTGGCTGAAACTTTACGAACAGGGTGGGGTAGGGTTTATCAAAAAAATATACGATGGTTTCGAAGAAGTTGTCATGGAGCACGGCATAGGAACCATTTCCGAACTTTACGACGGCGACCCGCCATACCGGGCATCAGGCGCCATTTCGCAGGCATGGAGCGTATCCGAACTTCTCAGGGTGCATTATTTGCTCAGCGAAATGAATACAAAAAAATAAGATCAGGGTTTACTGTAGATTAAATATAAAAGACGATGAAAGTATTGATGTTTGGATGGGAGTTTCCTCCCCATATTACCGGTGGACTGGGTACAGCCTGTTTCGGACTTACCAAAGGCCTGCTGAAACATGGGGTGGAGGTGCAGTTCGTGGTGCCTAAGGCTTATGGCGACGAAAGTCAGGAAGCTGTCAGGCTTATTAATGCAAGTGATGTAACCGTAATGATGAAAGACCCGGTTTTTCGCGATTACTGGAACCAGATTACTTATATGGAAATTGGCTCGAACCTGATCCCTTATGTTGGTCCGGAGGATTTTCAGCAAATGGTAACCGAAAATCTGAACACCACGATTGAAGCATCAAGCAGGGTTTTTTCCGAAAAATTCCAGTTTTCAGGCAAATATGGTCACGACCTGATGGAAGAAGTTGCCCGGTATGCCCTGGTAGGAGCATCAATAGCTGCCAACAGCGAATTTGATATTATTCATGCACACGACTGGCTTACCTATTCAGCCGGCGTGGCAGCAAAGAAAATTTCGGGCAAACCGCTGGTAGTTCATATGCATGCTACCGAATTCGACCGCTCCGGCGAGAACTACAACGAAAATGTATACGAAATTGAACGCAAAGGCATGGCTGAAGCCGACCGCGTAATTACCGTCAGCAATTTAACCCGGAATATTGTAATTGAAAGGTACCATATTGATCCCGATAAGGTTATAACGGTTCACAATGCTGTTGAACCACCCGAAAAAACAGAATTGGTAGATGCCGAAAAGCATGTGAAGGAAAAAATAGTGACTTTCCTGGGCCGTATCACCTTCCAGAAAGGTCCTGAATACTTTATTGAAGCAGCTAAAAAAGTACTCGAACGCGATCCGAATGTACGATTTGTAATGGCCGGAACCGGCGACCTGATGGAAAAAATGATCCGCAGGGTTGCCAAACTTAAAATTTCGTCGCATTTCCATTTTACAGGCTTTTTGAAAGGCGAAAATGTTGATCGTATGTTTGCTATGAGCGATGTATACGTGATGCCCTCCGTGTCGGAGCCTTTCGGCATTTCGCCGCTCGAAGCTATGCGCTCCAATGTACCGGTAGTAATTTCAAAGCAATCGGGCGTTGCCGAAGTACTCAACCATGTAATGAAAGTCGATTTCTGGGATGTGGATGCCATGGCTGATGCCATTTACGGACTCCTGCATTACGATTCGCTCAACAGCATGTTTGTTGACCTGGGAACCGAGGAGGTGAATAACCTGAAATGGGAATCGGCTTCACGGAAAGTTACCGATATATACGAATCGCTGTTACATTCATAACCAAGTTGTTAAACCACTTTTCAAAAAATACATATTTATGAGGTCAGTTTGTCTTTATTTTCAGATCCATCAGCCATTTCGTCTGCGGACATATCGCTTTTTCGACATAGGTGCCGATCATTATTATTACGATGATTATCAGAACAAACGCATCGCCCGACGAATTGCCCGCGAGTGTTATATCCCGGCCAACGAAGTGTTGCTGGGGCTCATCAACGAATTCGGTTCTGCTTTTAAAGTTACTTTCAGTATCAGTGGTGTTGCAATAGAGCAATTTAAAAAGTACACACCCGATGTTATCGAAAGCTTTAAACGGCTGGCTAAAACGGGCAATGTCGAATTCCTGGCCGAAACCTATGCGCATTCATTGGCCGGCTTAATCGATCCCGCCGAATTTAAAAGACAGGTTCAGGAACATGCTGACGCCATCAAGGAACTTTTTGGGGTAACGCCTACCGCTTTCAGAAATACTGAACTTGTTTATTCCAACAGCATCGCCGGGCAGGTGTACGAAATGGGATATAAAACCATGCTTACCGAGGGCGCAAAGCAGCTTCTGGGTTGGAAAAGTCCTAACTTCGTGTATTTCAGCGCGCCATATTCCCGTTTAAAGGTATTGCTCCGCAATTACCAGCTTAGCGACGATATCACCTTCAGGTTCTCGCAGCAGAACTGGAGCGAGTGGCCGCTCACAGCCGAGAAATATGTAGGATGGCTCAATAATGTTGATCCCAAGCAGGAACTGGTGAACCTTTTCCTCGACTACGAGACTTTTGGCGAACATCAGAAACCAGAATCAGGCATATTCGGATTCCTGAGGGCATTCCCCGAAATGCTGATCAAAACCCAAAACTGGCAATTCCGTACTCCCAGCGAAATTGTGGATGACTTACCTCCTGTAGCCGGGATAGATTGCCCGCATCCTATTTCGTGGGCCGATGAGGAGCGCGACCTGACCGCCTGGCTGGGTAACGATCTTCAGAATGAAGCATTTACCAGCCTGTACAAGGTTTCAGAGATTATGGCTAACTGTACCGATGCCGATCTTCACCGCGACTGGAATTATCTGCAGGCCAGCGATCACCTCTATTATATGTGCACCAAGTGGTTCAGCGATGGCGAAGTACATCAGTATTTTAATCCTTACGGATCGCCTTACGATGCATTCCTTAATTATATGAATGTACTTTCTGATTTCCTGATCAGGGTAAGGGAATATGCTGCAAAATCGCCCGTACAGGTGGCTGCAGCCGATGTTCAGGATAAAAAGGTTGTAAAAAAAGCAGCAGCCTCTCAGCCAAAGCCGACAGCTAAAAAACAAGCAACGCCTAAAGCCGCTTCAAACAAAAAAGTGTCTAAATAACTGGGAGTTACAAACACAAAAAATGTTTAAAAGAAGTTTTTTATTCACAATTTCGAACATCTTTTAAAGAACATAAAACCGGATAAGTTTAAAATTCGTACTTTTGCAGACCTCTGATTCTGGCCTTCCGCCTGTCAGAGGTTTGATTTTTGTGCGCAAACACTCGTATTTACGCACTAAATTACATGAATCTGAAATCAATATATGACTGAGAAAAAGTTACTAAAACCCGATTATCTTTTTGAAGTTAGTTGGGAAGTTTGCAATAAAGTTGGAGGAATTTATACCGTAGTAGCCACCAAAGCCCCGGGCATACAACTCGAATACGGAAATAACTACATAACCATTGGGCCCGACGTTTGGAAGGAAACCAGCCAGAATCCCGAATTTACTGAAGACAAAACCATTTTTCGCACCTGGCGTGAGCGTGCCGAAAATGAAGGACTTCGTATTAAAATCGGGCGCTGGAATATTAAAGGCCGCCCGGTCGCTATCCTGGTCGATTTTACCCAGTATTTCTCCACCAAAGACCGCATACTCGCCGAATTTTGGGAGAAATATAAACTCGACAGCATCACTGGCTCATGGGATTATTTTGAACCTGCTCTGTTCGGTTATGCCGCCGGTAAAGTAATTGAAAGCTTTTACGCATTCAGCCTTACGGCCCAGGATAAAATAGTGGCTCAGTTTCACGAGTGGATGACTGGTAGCGGAATTTTGTATCTCAACGACCGTGTTCCCCAGATCGGGACTGCATTTACAACACACGCAACTGTTGTCGGACGGTGTATTGCTGGTAACAACCTCCCGTTATACAGCAAATTTGACGAATATAATGGCGATGCCATGGCCGGCCGTTTTCATGTTACCGCCAAACATTCGCTGGAGCATATAGCAGCAGTTGAAAGCGATGTATTTACAACGGTAAGCAAACTCACTGCCAACGAGTGTAACCAATTCCTGCTGCGCGAACCCGATGTGATCACGCCCAACGGTTTCGATGATGCACTTTTCCTGGATGAAGATACACTGTCGGCTAAACGACAGGCTGCCCGCGAAAAACTGCTCACAGTTGCGCAGGCTGTAACAGGCAATCCCTTGCCCGAAGATACCTTACTACTATTGAACAGCGGAAGATACGAATTCAGGAACAAAGGGATCGATCTTTTCCTCGATGCACTGGCAAACCTCAATCATAACGAAAAACTTACTTATCCGGTTGTAGCTTTCATCACCATACCGGCCCATCACTCCGGTCCGGTGCCGGGATTGCACGAAAAAATTGAGTCGGGAGTTCTTGATAACGCTGAGGAACCCAGATTCCTGACGCATGGCCTGTTTGAACCTGATTATGACCCGATTCTGCGCCGGCTGAAAGAGAACAGGCTCCTGAACAGCATTCAGGACCAGGTTAAGGTTATTTTTGTGCCCAGTTACCTGAATGGAAATGACGGGATTTTCAACCTTTCCTATTACGACCTCTTACCAGGCTTCGATCTTTCTGTTTTTCCTTCCTATTACGAACCCTGGGGATATACACCGCTCGAAAGCCTTGTGTTCGGGGTTCCTACCATTACCACTACGCTTGCCGGTTTCGGACTATGGGTTAGAAGCCTCAATATGGATGCAGGCATTACTGTAATTGATCGTAACGACGAAAACAATGAATACGTTGTAAATTCGATGGTTTCAGTGATCCTGTCGTACGAAAAAATGTCGGAAATCCGAAAGGCCGAACTTTCGGCAGCAGCCATCAAATTAGCACATACAGCACTCTGGAGCAATTTACAGGTGAATTATAAGCACGCATATTCAATAGCGCTCGAAAAAGTGGCCGACCGCTCCGATCTTTTCCGTGATAAACGCCAGGCAGAAACTGTTCTGAGCACCAATGGCGAAAAAGTTTCGCATCCCGAGTGGCGGAAAATCAGGGTTAGTCATTCATTCCCCGAATCGCTCAACGGTTTGCTCGAACTGAGCCGCAACCTGTATTGGTGCTGGAATACCGAAGCCACTGACTTATTCCGGATGATAGATCCCTCACATTGGGAGTTTTCGGACCACAACCCGATATCATTACTTGAGTCGTTGTCGTTCAGTCAGTTACAGGCACTTGAGAAAAATGCCGGCTTCATGTCGCGTTTGCAATCGGTAATGACTGATTTCAATGCCTATATGGCGAAAGCCGCTGAAAAGAAAAGTCCTAAAATTGCCTATTTCAGCATGGAATTTGGCCTGCACGAAAGCATTCAGATATATTCAGGCGGATTGGGTGTGCTGGCTGGCGATTACCTGAAAGAAGCTTCCGATTCAAATGCCGATATGGTAGGCATCGGGCTCTTATACCGTTACGGGTATTTTAAACAAACCCTTTCACCTTATGGCGAACAGGTTCCGCAATATTACCCGCAGAAATTTACCCACTTGCCTGTAAAACCGGTTCGGAATACCAGTGGCGAATGGATCATGATCGGCGTTTCGCTGCCCGGACGGGTTTTGCATGCTAAAGTATGGCAACTGGATGTAGGCCGTGTTCCTTTGTACCTGCTTGATGCGGATATTGAAGAAAACTCCGAAGCCGACAGGTTTGTAACTCACCAATTGTATGGAGGCGACCTCGAAAATCGTTTCAAACAGGAACTTCTGCTGGGTGTAGGCGGTATTCGTACCCTCGAAGCTATTGGCATTGAACCTAACCTGTACCATTGCAACGAAGGGCATGCTGCCTTTATCGGTATCGAACGGCTGCGTACCTACGTTCAAAATCACCAGTTGTCATTCCTTCAGGCCATTGAACTTGTAAGAGCTTCGACCCTGTTTACAACCCATACGCCTGTTCCGGCCGGACACGATGCCTTCACCGAGGAACTGCTTCGTACCTATATCCCGCATTATGCAGTTCGTTTAAATATTTCGTGGAATACTTTCATGAACCTGGGTCGCTATATCGAAAACCGCAACGACCAGAAATTCTCCATGAGCGTGCTGGCAGCCAAGCTGTCGCAGGAAATGAACGGCGTGAGCAGAATTCACGGTAGGGTGAGCAGGGAAATGTTCAAGGGCATGTACAACGGGTTTTATGAAAGTGAAATCCATATCGGTTATGTTACCAATGGCGTGCATTTGCCTACCTGGGCCAATGCCAAATGGAAAAAACTGTACAAACAGGAATTCGGGGCCAGTTACCTTCAGGATCAGTCGAATGCTGATTATTGGAAGAAAATACATAACGTTCCTGACGAACGAATCTGGCAAATCAGGGAAGATCTTCGGAGTGAGTTAATAAGCTATATTAAAAGGAGCCTGTCCGATTCAATGGGTACCAGTTCCGAAAATCCGAAACAGGTTATCCGTGTTGTTGAATCACTTGATGATAAAGCACTTACCATTGGTTTTGCAAGACGTTTTGCAACTTACAAACGCGCTCATCTGTTGTTTTCGAATATTGAACGCCTGGCCCAGATACTTGGAAACACCGACAGGCCGGTTCAGTTTGTATTTGCAGGCAAGGCACATCCTGCCGACAAAGCCGGAGCCGATTTGATAAAACGTATTGTTGAGGTTTCGCGAATGCCGCAGTTTGTCAGCAAAATCGTATTCCTCGAAAACTACAACATGTCCATGGCCCGCAAACTGGTTCAGGGCGTGGATATATGGCTCAATACACCTACCCGTCCGCTCGAAGCCAGCGGCACCAGCGGCGAAAAGGCCGTTATGAATGGTGTTGTTAATTTCAGTGTTCTCGATGGCTGGTGGGCCGAAGGATACCGCGAAGATGCAGGCTGGGCGCTGAAAGAAGAACGTACTTACGAAAATCAGCAGTTCCAGGATGAACTCGATGCCGAAACCATCTATAATATCCTCGAAGATGAAATTATTCCTGCTTTCTACGACCGCGATACCGACGGGATTCCGCATAGCTGGGTGAAATATGTTAAAAATACCATCTCCGGAATAGCGCCTCATTTTACCATGAAACGCCAGCTTGATGATTATTTCGAACAGTATTACCACAAACTTGCCAACAGGTTTGCATTGCTCAGGGATGATGATCATGCCGCATTACGAAGTCTCGCATCGTGGAAATTCAGGATGATCCGCAATTGGGATGGAATTGAAGTAGTGGATGTTATTTATCCCAATGCTACTAACGACGAACTTAAACTTGGCGATATTTTTAAAGCCGAACTGGTACTGAGTTTAGGCGATGTTGCCCCCGATGATATCCGGATCGAAATGGTGTCAGGTCAAAAAGTTAACGACCAAATGGTTGAACCCCAGTCAATCCGCGAGTTGAGCCTGGCTAAGGTTGACGGTAACTATGCCCATTTTACGCTCGAGGTTGAAACCGCCCTGGCCGGTGTGTTCGACTTTGCCTTCCGGATCACCCCTAAAAATCCATTGCTGCCACATCGCATGGACTTTAACCTTGTGAAATGGGCCTGACAAACAGCCTGTGTTTTTTAACCATTACTTAAATCGAAAATCTGAAATACTAGGTTCAGTAAGTAATTCCAGGTTGATTGACGAATGCCTGTCGATATTAATCGTTCATGAATTTTAATAAACCATAATAAATAAAATATGAAACTACTCGATGGAAAAGTAGCCCTGATAACCGGTGCATCCCGGGGTATTGGCAAAGCAATAGCCCTGGCTTTTGCTCAGGAAGGCGCTTCTGTAGCATTTACGGATATGCGTCGCGACGAAATTATGGAAGCTACCGAAAAGGAAATCCAGGCATTAGGTGTAAAAGCCATGGGTTATGCTTCTGATGCAAGTTCTTTTGATGACAGCGAACGTGTGGTTGACGAAATTGCAAAAGAATTCGGTCGTATCGATATCCTGGTCAACAATGCAGGTATTACCCGCGATAATCTCCTCATGCGAATGATGGAAGCTGACTGGGACCTGGTGATCAAAGTGAACCTTAAATCGGTATTCAACCTTACCAAGGCTGTTCAGAAATATATGCTCAAACAGCGTTCGGGCTCCATTATCAATATGAGCTCTGTGGTAGGTGTTAACGGCAATGGCGGACAGTCGAACTATTCGGCATCAAAAGCTGGTTTAATTGGTTTTACAAAATCAATTGCCCAGGAATTAGGTTCCCGCAATATCCGTTGCAATGCCATTGCTCCCGGCTACATCGAAACCGAAATGACAGCAAAATTATCAGAAGAAGTCCGTACACAATGGGCCGCCCAAATTCCACTTCGCCGAGGCGGTAAACCTGAGGACGTGGCTAAAGCTTGCATATTCTTTGCTAGCGACCTGTCAGCCTATGTTACAGGCCAGGTACTGAGCGTTTGCGGCGGTATGAGCACCTAGTTTTTTAGCGAATATAAAACGAAAGCGGGCTTCTGTACGAGACCCGCTTTTTTTATTGTCCCTTCCCATGCTTGCCATTTTCCTTCGGTAGTTGCGCTTTCGCGAAATCGCGGTTGCAGACTGGATTTAGTAATTTTCGGCAATTGATTTCTTGTTTTCGGCATATAGTTTGGTAAGCAGCAGGTAAAATTCCAGGTGCTTCAGGTGGCTGAGTTCTAAATTCTGCACGGTTTTAAATTTCATGGTCACCGAATCCTGTTTCTGCTTGTCGAAATATTTGCCTACCAGGGGAAGCAATACTTCGTTTTCTGTTTTTATGTGATTTTCTTCCAGCATGATGTACTGCAACATACTGAACGAAAGTGCTTCTAAGTTTTGGTTTTGCCCCGAAAGGAAAACGTGCAGTTTCTCTTCAATTTCATTCAGGTAACTATGTGCTGCCTGGTGTTCGTTCACCAGGTGGTTTATGGTTTCCTTCGACCACGGGATATCATATTCCAGTATGGCAGGGAACAGGTATTTTTCCTCCTTATGATGGTGACAGCTGTCATTATAGGTCCTCAGAAAATCTATGATCTGGGCAATCCGGAACAAATCTACCTGGCGGTTATAACGCATATCAACAGCACGTTTTTTCATGGCCATAAGTATAATTTCCATGGCATCGTGCTCAGCTTTTAGGTCGAAAACTGGATTCATCACTTCGGGAATTAAAAGGTTGCTACCTGGTAATCTGTATTTACTTCATGATGATTGTATTTTAACAGTGTTAGTCTTTGTTCTGATCCCTCACTGTTGTTTTCAGCAAAAGTATCAAATGCAGGGAGAGGGATTTTTTTATTGCGATTTCTGCCTTATAAAGGTAACACTTTTTAATATTGAAAGCAATAGGATTCGCTGGCCGGGCTTTTTATTTTGAAGAAGTATGTTATAATTACAAATATCCTGACATTCAGTTATATGATGGCACAAAGGCGCCAGGCCGATAGTGACAGCTGGAAAAGTAAAAAAGAAACAGGTACTTGGTAGCCGAAGCAGTATGGCTATTTAATTCCGTAATGTGGTGCCAGTATTTTCATAAACCAGGCTGAAGGCAGGAGGCGCTTGAGCAGCACCGCCAGTTTTTGTTCGGCCGAAGCAATCACATAGCGGTGGCATGGGTTTTTGGCTTCTGCTATTTTCACCAGTTTACGGGCAAGCACTTCAGGTGGCCAGCCATGGGTTTCATCCTTTTCGATGATGGCCAGCGATTTCTGGAATTGTGCTGCATAAGGATCATCAGCGCTGTTTGCCAGGAAATTACGGCGGTTGGCTGTATTGTTGGTGTGAAAATCGCCCGGGTTGATCAGCACTACTTTTATATTAAACTGCCGCAGTTCCATCCGCAAGGCTTCGCTTAATCCTTCAATAGCGAATTTGCTGGCCGAATAAAATCCCTGGAATGGGAGCCCCATCAATCCGCCGATAGAACTGAAATTGATGAGTGTGCCGTGATTCTGTTTCCGCATAACGGGCAATACTTCGCGAAGCATATACACCAGCCCCATGATATTGGTATCCAGCTGCAGTCGTGCATTTTCGAGCGTTGTAGTTTCTATGGCTCCACCGGTATGCACGCCGGCATTATTTATTAATACATCAATGCGGCCTTCTTTCTGAATAACCTGCTCAACGGCAAGCTGTACTGATTTCTGATCTGTAAGATCCATCGTCAGTACGTTAATACCAGGCTTTACCTCTGTTTGTTTCCGCACTGTGCCATATACAATATGACCTCTTTCGGCCAGCATTTCGGCAGTTTTTCTGCCAAAACCAGTCGAGATTCCTGTTATTAGAATAACTTTCTGCAAGGTTTTGAAGATTAAGCAGTATGAATTGCTTATTTTATTACTGATTCGCCGGCTAATACACCCAATTTAACAGCAACTTTAGCAATTTTATCAATGGCAATGTCAAGTTGCTCAAAGGTGTGTGTGGCCATAAGCGAAAAACGGATCAGGCTGTCTTCCTTAGGTACCCCGGGCGATACAACCGGATTCACAAAAACACCTTCGTTGATCAGCATCCTGGTCATTTGCAGTGCAGCAAACTCATCCCTGATAAATAGCGGGATAATGGGTGATTCTGTTTTACCGGTATCGAATCCAAGATCATTAAATGCTTTTTTAGCATAATGGGTAAGGTCCCAGAGATGGGCTATCCGCTCAGGTTCCGATTCCATGATATCGAGTGCAGCCAATACCGTTGCAGCCGACGAGGGAGTCATGCTGGCACTGAATATCAGCGAACGCGAATTGTGTTTCAGGTAATTGATGGTGTCCTTATCGGCTCCAATAAACCCGCCCAGCGAAGCCAGTGATTTCGAAAAAGTACCCATAGTAAGGTCAACTTCCTCGGTTAAGCCAAAATGCGAAGCTGTTCCTGCTCCATTTTTACCGATAACGCCAATGGAATGCGCATCATCAACCATAATGGAAGCTTTGTATTTCGTAGCAAGCCTTACAATTTCAGGTAAATTTACAATATCACCTTCCATTGAGAAAATACCATCAACAACAATCAATTTTATTTTGTCAGGATCACAGAGCTTAAGTTTGGCTTCTAATGATGCCATATTGTTGTGCTGAAACTTCAATATTTTGGAGAATGACAGCCTGCTGCCTTCAATAATGGATGCATGGTCAAGCTCATCAAGCAATAAATAATCACCACGACCTGTGAGTGCCGAAACTACGCCCAGGTTTACCTGGAAACCGGTGCTGTAACAAATGGCAGCATCTTTATTTACCAGGCGGGCCAGCCTGTTTTCCAGTTCTATATGTATATCCAGCGTGCCATTCAAAAAGCGTGAGCCTGCACAACCGGTGCCATATTTATCAATGGCTTTTTTGGCAGCTTCTTTAATTTTCGGGTGATTGGTTAGTCCCAGGTAACTGTTGGAACCAAACATCAGGACTTTCTTACCATTGATGATTACTTCGGTGTCCTGATCCGATTCAATAACCCGGAAATAAGGGTAAACACCCGCTGCCATTACTTTTTGTGGCGCATCATATAGCTTGAGCTTGTCTTGTAGTAGTCCCATAATCGTTATTAAGGTATTATTAAAGCCTACAAATGTACTCAAAATAATTTTCTAAAGACAAGCATCAGGGGGGATTATGCCATTTATTTCAGATTGGAGGCTTTAAAAAGTAG